>NZ_JAQZSD010000051.1:0-59309 GCF_028674935.1 Lysinibacillus sp. CNPSo 3705
GGTTTAGCGGCGTTCTTTGCTTGGTTGGCAGCGCAATTCTATGGTTTAGCGGCGTTCTTTGTGTGGTTGGCGGCGAAACTCAAAGTTTTAGCGGCGAATTCCAATGTTAGATGTAAAATTTAGGAAAACTAAAATCAAGGTTGAAAAACTTCGTATAAAATTTTACACAATATTAAGGACTTGACACTTGGACATGCTTTCCGACGCTAAGACTTGGATTTCCCACGCTAACTCTTGCCTTTCCAACGCTAAATCATGCTTTTCCGTCGCTTAGTCAATCCCCAGATAAAAAATGTATTGGATAAAGTTCTGAATTGTGAGATAATTGAAGTGATTTTTCATTTTTGGGAGAACATGTAAATTGGAGGGCTTGTGCTATGAATAAACGATTTCATTTTGTATCGCTTATTATTGGAAATTTGTTAACACTAGGAGCTATTTTCATTTACGCTATGCAAAGTCAAGTAGATGTGGCCATCAGCACATATGCCCTTGTGATGGGGTTTTTAAGCACTTTACTACTGATCTTTTTTTATTTATGGGGGGATGAAAAACAACAAATATCGAATCGTTTTTTTAAATAACTCGGGTGGTTTTAGATTACTTGAAGTCCCCCAGATTTTCCCAAACGCTGCCATTGAACAAAAATGATTTTCCCTTTTCTACATCAGAGTTAAGGGAATTTTTTTCACGAAATGCTTCTTTTTCCGTGGCATTCCCCTCTGAATACGTTACATTATTGTTGAAAAATAAAAAATTTTGTGGAAAATTTAAAAAGAATGATTGAGTAGTAATTCAATTTTCTGTATAATCAGCTTGTTTGACAATACTTATATGAATTTGGGGGTAGACAATTGGGTAAAGCATTGATTATAGGAGCTGGCGGAGTAGCCAGCGTTGTGGTACACAAGTGTGTTCAAAATTCGGACGTGTTTGAGGAGATTTGTATCGCAAGTAGAACTGTTTCAAAATGTGACGCTCTAAAAGAAAAACTAGATGGCGGAAAAACAAAGATTCATACCGCACAGGTAGACGCAGACAATACGGAAGAGGTTATTGAGCTAATTAAAGCCTTCGGGCCAGAAGTTGTTATTAATGTAGCACTACCTTATCAAGACTTAACGATTATGGATGCTTGCTTAGCGACAGGTGTACACTATGTGGATACTGCAAACTACGAGCCACCTGAAACGGCAAAATTTGAATATAAATGGCAATGGGCTTATAAAGAGAAGTTCGAAAAAGCTGGTTTAACTGCTTTACTTGGTAGCGGTTTTGATCCAGGTGTAACGGGCGTTTTTACAGCTCATGCACAAAAACATGAATTTGACGAAATCCACTACATAGATATTGTGGATGCAAATGCCGGTGACCACGGTTACCATTTCGCTACAAACTTCAACCCAGAAATCAACATTCGTGAAATTACTGCGAATGGTCGTTACTGGAAAGAAGGCGAGTGGATTGAAACTGCACCACTTGAGAAAAAAGAGGTTTATAACTTACCAGAAATCGGACCAAAAGATATTTATCTTTTATACCATGAAGAACTAGAGTCACTTGCTAAAAATATTAAAGGCTTAAAGCAAATCCGCTTCTGGATGACATTCTCTGAAAAATACTTAACACATTTAAAAGTATTAGAGAATGTTGGTATGACTTCTATTGAGCCGATTGAATTTGAAGGACAAATGATTCAACCAATTCACTTCCTGAAAGCTGTACTACCTGATCCAGCATCACTTGGACCACGTACAAAAGGAAAAACGAATATCGGTTGTATCATTCGCGGTCTAAAAGATGGTAAAGAAAAAACATATTATGTCTACAATGTGTGTGACCACGAGGAATGCTATAACGAGGTTGGTTCACAGGCAATTTCCTACACAACAGGTGTACCAGCAATGATTGGTGCAATGCTTGTGATGAACGGTCAATGGCGTAAACCTGGCGTTTGGAATGTCGAAGATTTCAATCCAGATCCATTCATGGATGCACTAAATAAATGGGGTCTACCATGGCAAGAAAGCCATAACCCAGAATTACTTGACCTAGAGTTAGATGCAAAGGAATTAAGTCGATGAAGCCAATTGATTTCTCAAAAGTTCCATCCCCTTCTTATGTAGTGGATGAACGATTATTAACAAAAAATCTAGAACTTTTAAAATCAATTCAAGATCGCACAGGTTGCCGCATTTTACTTGCCTTAAAAGGGTTTTCAATGCATTCAACATTCCCATTAGTAGGTGAATATTTAGCAGGAATTACGTCTAGCTCATTATTTGAAGCTCGACTCGGCTATGAAAAAATGGGCAAAGAAGTTCATGTCTATGCACCAGCTTACGTCGAACATGAAATGGACGAGCTTCTTGGCTATGTTGATCATATTGTGTTTAATTCATTTAACCAATGGAATCAATATAAGGACAAAGTAAAGTCTGCTAATAAAACAATTGAATGTGGTATTCGTATTAATCCTGAGTACTCAGAAATTGAAACCGCACTTTACGACCCTTGCTACACGAATTCTCGTCTTGGCACAACATTAGCCAACTTCGACAAGTCACAGCTTGACGGTATTGATGGCTTACACTTCCATGCAATGTGTGAGCAAAACTCAGATACGTTAGAGCGTATTATACAAGTTGTCGAAGAAAAATTTGGTGATGTTTTACATCAAATGACATGGTTAAACTTTGGTGGAGGTCACCATATCACTCGTGAGGATTATGATGTAGAAAAGCTTGTGAATATTATTAATTACATTCAAGACAAGTATAACCTTCTCGTCTATTTAGAGCCAGGTGAAGCTGTTGCACTTAATACAGGCTATTTAGTAGCAACTGTTCTCGATGTACAGAAAAACGGTATGGACCTAGCAATTTTAGATACCTCGGCAACTTGCCATATGCCAGATGTTCTAGAAATGCCATACCGCCCAATGATTATTGGCTCTGGTCAACCAAATGAGCTAGCTTACACATATCGTCTAGGCGGGCTTACTTGTCTGGCTGGTGATGTAATTGGTGATTATTCATTTGAACAGCCTTTACAACCAGGCGATCGTCTAGTATTTACAGATATGGCACATTACTCAATGGTGAAAAATCATATGTTTAATGGCGTAAATCTTCCATCAATCGTTTCTTATAACGATGAAGAAGGCATTAAAGTCATTCGTGAATTTAAATTCGAAGACTATAGCGGCCGACTTTCATAAGGCAAAGAAAATCCTCTCCAACTTAATGCTGGAGAGGATTTTTTACGGCTGCATATTCATCCAACTATCGACATGATGAATGGCAAAACCATTATAACTTTTTTTATTGGCATAATGTTGATGAACTTGTGCTAACTGTTTGTTCATATAGGCTTCTCCATCATCATAAAAGGTAATATTATTCCCTTCATCAGTGGCTCCTGTTTCCACACCAATAACAATTGACTTTTTTACTTTTTTTGCATAGTTTATTTCATGTTCAACGATATTAATAATGTCTTTAGCAGCATCCCGATAAGCCATTATTGAAACACTTTCAACTTGGTCAATTACCCAGTCAGCTAATAAACCTTTACCAAATTGGTTTTTGTAAGTAATTTCATCAAACCAAAATGGCATATCAACTTCCAATGGCAATAGTAATCGGTCGGTATCCCCTTTCGCTCTAGTAACAAGCGCTTGATAGGATTCAATCGTTTTCGCTTGATTCGAGCTCCAACCACTATTTAAATAGGGCTCTACATCAAGATGAACGCCAGAAAATTGCTCTGTTGTTGCTGCATTTTCATTATATGTTTGTAACCAATCAAATAGCTGGTCCTGCATTTTAAAGCCCTCTGTTGAAACCCAACTTGCAGAACCATCTAACGCATATACTTTTATCCCTTTTGCCGTTGCTTTATCGATAAAACCTTTGTAATAATTACTTGCTATATCACTATTAATTTGTAAATATAATTTATTAACTTGTTTGCTTTCTAAAAATGAAAGTACTCCTGATTCATCTTCAACAATCTTTGCCGTGTCCCATAACCAAGTAGCCCTATCCTGCATGGCCATTGCGTCTACCTTTCCCATTGTTAATCCTAGCGTACTTATAATTGCTACTATAAAAACAATGATTGCTTTTGATAGTGAATGACTTCCCACATTTACATCTCCATTCTATTGGCCGAGGCTCATAGAACAGAACCTGGCAACCTGACAATCATGCACTAAAATAGTGTTTAGACTCATTGCTTTGCGTCCTTCCCTTTCGGTGAAGTTTGCCTTTTACAGTAGTTTTCTTACCATACATAATACGATGTTAGTATGGATATGTCAGTAGGTAAATCGCATAATTTTATTGATAACTTTCAAATATATACATATGAACACAGGTTATTTTTACTATATTAGAAATAAGTAATTTATGTTACTAACTTGTAGCGATTGAAAAATCGTGGATGGAAGAGCTAGTCGGAACGAAAATCAACGACACGTTTTGGTGATAAGCTTAATATTCGGCAGAGGTATTCCGCTTCATTTTAATAAAGCTATTTAAAAAGAAAGACAGAATCACATATATGTAATTCTGTCCCCAATATTAACTATGAAATAATCATACAAAAACTTATGCCTCTACGTTTTCTTTTTCATTTTCAAGCATTTTGTGTAAATAATTTATTATTTCACGTATACCTTCTAATGAATTCACAAGTATCTTCGGGTCAACGTAGGTGATCATACGATTTTCAAGATTAGCCACAGCTGTAAAATAGCGTGTTTTTGAATAATTAACAAGTCCCATTTGCTTTAATACCGACTCATCAAAATCAAGAATTTCACGAGCTTCTGTTACAAGTAATCCATAATTCACAACATCCGTGTTCAATACTATAATTCGTGCTGTTGTAGCATTAGAAGAACGATTATAAAGAATACGCTCAAAATCAAGCACAGGGACAAGCTCGCCACGAATTCTTGTGAAGCCTAGAAGATAATTAGGCAAGTGAGGAATCGGTGTTACTTGCTCTAACTTTTCAATCGAAATCGCTTGTTCCACGGGTACTGCGTATTCCTCTGTACCACAAGCAAAAACTACTGCCTTTACACTTTCCATGCGGTCACATCCTCGATTTTTGTAGTTATTTTTTCGCAGACTCTTTAATGATTTCAACAAGTAAATCCGCTAATTTTTCTAATTCTTCGACTGGGATTTTTTCATTTGTTGTATGAATGTCCTCGTATCCAACAGAAAGATTTACTGTAGGGATGCCGAAGCCCGCAATAACATTAGCATCGGAACCTCCGCCTGAAATACCAAGCTTTGGTGTACGATCGATGTTGTGTACAGCTGCCATTGCCACTTGCACAACTTTATCTGATTCTGTTACACGGAATCCAGGATACATTAGCTTCACTTCAACTTCAGCCTTCGCACCTAAAGAAGCCGCTACTTGCTCGAACGTCTCCTGCATATGCTTCGTTTGGGCATCTAGCTTCGCTTTGTCGATCGAACGAGCCTCCGCAAGAATCGTTACTTCGTCACAGACAATATTTGTTGCCTGACCACCCTCAAAGCGACCAATATTAGCTGTTGTTTCTTCATCTAATCGACCTAGCTTCATTTGTGCAATACATTTGGAAGCAACCGTAATCGCAGACACTCCTTTTTCTGGCGCGACACCAGCGTGTGCTGTTTTCCCAATTATTTTAACAGCAATTTTTGCTTGGAATGGAGCCGCTGTTACAATGCCTCCTACTTTGCCATCACTGTCTACAGCAAAGCCGTATTTCGCTTTAATTTTAGATGGATCTAACTCTTTAGCGCCAACGAGCCCACTTTCCTCGCCAGCTGTAATAATAAATTCAATATCACCATGTTCAATATTTTGCTCTTTTAAGCGTTTAGCCATTTCAAATAATGCGGCAAGACCTGCTTTGTCATCCGCACCTAAAATCGTTGTACCATCCGAAACGATATAACCATCTTCACGAAGAGATGGTTTAATCCCTTTACCTGGGACAACTGTATCCATATGAGAAGTAAAATAAATTGGGTCAATATCTAATGAACCCTTTAGCGTAGCAAGTATATTACCTGCTCCATGCCCGTTACGAGTATGTGCATCATCTTGTTCTACTGTAAAACCGAGTGCTGTTAATTTGTCGATTAAAATCGGCGCAATCACTTCTTCATGTTTTGTTTCTGAATCGATTTGTACGAGCTCAAAAAACTCTTCTACTAAACGACTTGTCATGTTGTAGGACTCCCTTAGTTTACGTGTTTATCCACGTCATAGTTATCTTCTATATTTTAGCATACTGCTGCGTTTGGTAAAATAAAACGATTACATTGTTTTTCAATTGATGGCAATAATTATCCTGTTCCATTCAATTCGCAAATTATAGACGGGTAATTTTTAGCTAACTAGAAATTTATGTTAAAATATTTTATAGATTATTCACGTCAATTTTAAGGAGCGGTGCCTTGAAGAAAAAAGTGATAATTATTGTTTCTTTGTTGGTTATATTTATATTGTTGCATTCGACACCAAGTATGGCATTAAGAACACATATATTTTTAATGGGTTATCCAAAAGTCGCAATTTCTTCAGAGATTACTGAAGATAAAGAACATAATGCAGTAGATCAAGATAAATTTGCTGCATTAAATGCCAAAGCCTACACCCTAACAGATCCTCCAATCGAAAAAGCTACTCATGGCGAATTAAGAAACTTTCTTGTGAGGAAATTTGGATTTTTGCATTTTGCAGAATACTACGGAGATACTTAATAACCTTCGTGGGGACTTTACAAAAAAACGCTCAGAGTATTGAGCGTTTTTTCTGCTTTTTATGTTATTACTAATTTACCGTTAAAGGGAGAGTCTTTTCACAGATTACTTTGAAAAATCGCTTCTGTTTCTTTATGTAGGGACTGCAAATAGCCATCTGCCTTATTATGTTTATCCTGTAGACGCAAGATCGTATTATGGACATCATCTTGTACACGAGAAACCTGCTCTCTAGCGGTAGATATTTTAGAATGGACAGACCAAGCTGAAAAAATATCATCAAAGAAATAGTCCGCAAATTTTACAAATCCATCTGTTTCAACTGCTAACGATTTCGTTGACATATCTTGTACATCCAGTAGTTCATTTTGGAAGCGCTGTAATGCAATTTGAGCATTATGGAGATAATTTTCGGACTCATCAAGTGCATCATGCTTTAAATGTGTAGCAATGAGACCTCCACCAAAAAACGTATCCCATGCTGAGTAACCACTTGCAGAATGCAAGGACTCTGCAGCTTGTCCAAGCTTAGTAAGCGCTGCTTCACCAGCTTCTTCCGCTTCCCCTATCTCTAAAATAAGTTGTTTCGTTAACATTTCTTCGTGCGCTAATTGTTCAAGCCTTTTTGCCTGTTCAGGCGCATGTATTTGTAAATAGCCTTTCTTTTGAGCATTTAATTGCTTTAAAACTTCATGCAACTCTTGTTCGTTAATTTGAGTAAGTTTACTGTTTATGTGCCGTAAATCATCTGTCAAATCAAGTTCCATCTTCTTTGCTTCATTTATTTTCAATTCAAGAATAGCTGCTTCATCAATTTTTTCTGCAAGTAGCTCATCTTGTTGCCCTGCCCACGTACGAATCATATTCATAAAAGAAAAACCTTCTAACTTATCGAGTTTCAAACGAATTTGATTGAGTGCTTTAGAATGTTTGTAAATTTCCTGTTGTGCACGCTCGATTTGCCTTTCAATTAAATCCTTTTGTTCACTTAACCTACTAGCAGTTCTTAATTGTGCATGAATCATTTCTTGCTCTTTTTGTAATTGTTTCCATTCCATCCATCTCAACTCCTCTTATATATATGTACGAATGAAAACAGGAAATGTTTCAATTATCTGTTATTTTCATTAGATCTTTTATTATCAAATGTTCGAAAAAAGAAAGCCTAGAAATCCCAAAGGATACTAGGCTTGTACAATTTTTATAGAGGAATGTTTCCGTGCTTTTTCTCTGGACGTGTTTCATGTTTGTTCGCTAACATATCTAGCCCTTGAATTAGCTTAATACGTGTATCACGTGGATCAATAACATCGTCTACCATACCGCGAGATGCCGCCACGTATGGATTTGCGAATTTCTCTTTATATTCTTCAATTTTCGCTGCACGTGTTGCTTCTGGATCTTCCGATTTTGCAATTTCACGCGCGAAAATAATGTTAGCTGCACCTGCCGCACCCATAACAGCAATTTCTGCGTTAGGCCAAGCAAATACTAAGTCTGCCCCAATTGATTTCGAATTAAGGGCAACGTACGCACCACCATATGCTTTACGCAGAATCACTGTGATTTTTGGTACTGTTGCTTCTGAGTATGCATAAAGGATTTTTGCTCCGTGACGAATGATACCGCCATGCTCTTGTTTAACGCCTGGGAAGAAACCAGAAACGTCTTCAAATGTGATGATTGGTATATTATAAGCATCACAAGTACGAATAAAACGAGCAGCTTTGTCTGAAGAGTCAATATCTAATCCACCAGCTAATACTTTAGGTTGGTTACATACAAGACCAACTGATTCCCCAGCAATACGCGCAAAACCAACTACAACGTTTTTCGCGAATTCTGCATGAACTTCCATAAATGAGTCTTCGTCCACTATTTGCTCGACTACTTTTCGTACATCATAAGGACGAGTTGTTTCGATCGGTACAGTATCCACGATTTCCGGACGATAGTCATCACCCTCTGGACGTGCCTGACGAGGAGCTTTTTCTTTATTATTTTGTGGTAAGTAGCTTAATAGCTTCTTAATTTGATCAATAGCTTCTTCTTCAGATGGTGCGCGGAAGTGTGCATTACCACTTACAGCGTTGTTTACTTTTGAACCACCTAAATCTTCAGCAGAGATTTTTTCACCTGTTACTGTTTCAATAACTTTCGGTCCTGTAATAAACATTTGAGATGTCTTATCAACCATTAGAATGAAGTCTGTAATTGCTGGTGAATATACCGCCCCACCAGCACATGGTCCCATGATAACTGAGATTTGAGGAATTACCCCAGAGTAGATTGCATTACGGTAGAAAATATGACCATAACCATCAAGTGAAAGTACACCCTCTTGAATACGAGCGCCACCTGAATCATTAATACCGATAAATGGTGTACCATTTTTTGCAGCTAAATCCATCACTGTTGCCATTTTTTTTGCGTGCATTTCACCAAGTGCTCCACCAAATACTGTGAAATCTTGAGAGAATAAGTATACTGGACGTCCATTAATTTTACCGAAACCAGTTACTACACCATCACCAGGGCCTTCCATCTTGTCCATGCCAAAGTCTACTGTACGGTGTGTAATGAATGGGTTGATCTCGAAAAATGTACCTTCGTCTAGTAATAATTCAATACGCTCACGAGCAGTTAATTTGCCTTTATCATGTTGCTTCTCGATGCGCTCATAGCCGCCACCAAGTTCAATTACTGTCTTACGGTCATACAAGTCATTAATTTTGTCGAACATATCCATACTGATCACTTATCCCCTTTTCCACTTTTATCGCATAATTCATATAACACACCGAAAGATGATTTCGGATGCATGAAAGCAACTTCTGCACCACCAGCACCTGGTCCTGGCTCTTCAGATAAAAGACGGACGCCTTTTTCACGAAGCTCAGCCATACGCTCACGAATACCTGTTACACCGAAGGCTACATGATGGATACCTTCTCCACGTTTTTCGATGTATCCGTGAATAGTACTTTTTTCACTCATCGGTTCTAATAACTCAATTTTTACATTACCCGCATCAATGAATGCAACACGAACCTGTTGAGATTCTACTTCTTCCACTTTCAGCAGCTTTAGGCCTAAAGTTTCTGTATAATATGTAATGCGTTCATTAAGATCGCGGACTGCAATCCCAATATGATCTACTCTCTCCATGGTGACATCTCCTTCTGTTATGGTACATAATCTATTTTACAGACTTTTTCGTCAAAACTCTACTACTTGAGAAATTTTTCAGATTTGCTAAACTATTTATAAGAAAAGAAGGAGCGAACGAGCATATGAGTAATAAAAAATTTCAAAAAATTGTCGTTTATACGATGATAGCAATCATGGTAATTTCATCTCTAGCATTCGGCTTATCAATGCTAGTGTAATGGAAAGCTAGGCGTCCGCATTACTGCGGGCGCTCTTTCTTTACCTTTAAGCCCTTAAAAGACTGCTTAATTTCTAAATAGCGATCCATTTCCTCAATAAATTGATAGAGAGCTGCTTGTGCTAAAAATTGCTCATGATTTTTCGGCAAAGGTAATTGGGCGAAATCTAACTTTACCTGCTCTAACTTCTCCCTAAAATGACTAGCCGTATTTCCTGAATGAACATGCTCACCGAGGTCTTTTAAAAAGTCAGCGACGATTACTGCCTCTTGTACTATAACAGGAAGTGCCGTTATTTTCGGAAGAACCCTATCGATAATTTCTAGCTGCTGTTCACGCATATCAAAATACACGTAGTAGTCATTTTCTCGTCTCGTAAAATGATTTTCAACATCTTTAAACGCTAGGGATTTTGCACTATTCAATATTTTAATGGCGTCAATAATTTCCTGCCCATTCCACAATGTATCGCCTTCTCTTAAATAGTTGGCAATTTCTAAAAAAATCTTACTATAAAGCTCCTCAATTTTAACTCTATAGTAATTTAATTCCTTTTGAATGTCTGGCATATACATATTTATAGCTATTCCCGTACCATATCCAATTGCCATTAATGCGAATTCATTAGAAACTAGTGCCAATGAAAAGCTTTTGGCTGCATAAATATGCATGATAATTACTGCACTAGAAACAAAACCATCTGCAACCTTTAATGATACAATTGTTGGTATGAAAACGATCAGCATACCTGCTAATGTAAGCGGATGATAGGAAAATAGCTCAAAGCTCAAAAATGCATAAAGCATACCGATAATACTTGCGACGAATCGTGTATAAGCAGCATGAAGAGATTTTTTCTTCGTTGGCTGTACACATAATATTGTTAGAATACCAGCAGATGCATAAGAAGCTAATTCAAAGTATTGGGCAATGGCAATAGCGATTGCTGCACCAAAGGCCGTTTTTAATGTACGATAGCCGATTGAAAACTTCTTCAAGTCGACTGCCTCCTATCTTTTAGTACTCTAATTTTACATGCGTGTTGATTAGCCATATTTCATAAACATAGGCTCATACCATAATGTGTGGTTGATTTCCGTTCCGGCTGGGCGCTTTCCTGGGGGCGTCCGATGAGCCGCTTCACTCGCTTTGCTCGCTCCAGTGTCTCATCTGTGACGCTGATCCCCAAGGAGTCGCCCAACCTCCACTACAATCAACAATATTCATTAAATACGTTTTACAAATGTCATCACAACTTTTGGCGACGAGCGACAATTGAAGTAGTCCAAGAAACATAAAGGATTTCACCACAAATAATGCCCATTATCGCTTATCAACACACCTGTTAATTTTATTCATTTCGAATTTTAGATTATTCATTTAGCCAATATTACAAATATTCCGAACGTCAATTGGCCAGTATATTGAAAATAAAAGGAAGCTATAACACCATGCTAATCGAGGATCAATTAGCATGGCCCAGTAGTAAGCCACCGCAGATATTTTGTAGCTGCGGGGCAACCTACTTATAGAATAGCTTCTCTTTTAACTCTATGAATAAAATTAAAGTTCGTCGCAATATTCCTCAAAGTTTGCTTGTAAGTTTGTTACTACTGACATTGGGTCATGTCCCTCAATTTCATAGCGTCCAACTTCTGCTACTACTTGTCCATCCTTTAACAACACAAATGATGGGGAAGATGGTAAATGATCTTCACCGAAGTGATAACGAGCAGCTGCAGTTGCTTCTTTATCTTGACCAGCAAATACCGTTACAAGATGGTCTGGACGTTTATCGTAATGTACGCATTGTGCTGCTGCTGGACGTGCGATACCACCTGCACAGCCACATACTGAGTTTATCATGACTAAAGTTGTACCTGGACGAGCAAACGCCTCTTCAACAGCTTCTGGCGTGCGAAGTTGCTCATAACCAGCACCCTCAATTTCTGCACGTGCCGTTTTTAAAATTTCTTGCATAAATAAATCGTAATCCATATTCATATAGCGATAAGCTCCTTTCAAGTTCGCGTCATCTTAAACTAATAGCTTTAGATATTGGCGCATATACATCTCCTATCATAGCAGTTAGTGACGAATTTGTGCACCTAGTTGCTCATAACAAAGGTAATATTATTTCTATGATTGTTCGTCGCTAAACAAACGATCTACACCTTGTGTGACTGTCAACTGTCCATTTAAAATTTGACGTTCTAAAAGTTGTACCTGTGCTTTACGCTCTGGATTACCATAAAACATATCGATTAAATGGTCGGTAATCATCGATTGGAACCAATCTCTCGTCTGATTTTGGCGTCTAATTGACCAGTAATTATTTGCCTCAACGATTTGTCTGAACTCCCCTATTGTACGCCAGACTTTGTCGAGACCACGTTTTTCCCATGAGCTGACTGGCATTGCTGTGGACATCCATCCTGGGGTTGCCGGCTGTAAGAAATGTAAAATTTGCTTATACTCAGATACCGTTTTTTTAGCAAGACGAACATTATCACCATCAGCCTTATGAACAACAATGGCATCCGCTAATTCCATAATGCCCTTTTTCATGCCTTGTAGCTCGTCCCCGGCACCTGTTAAAACTAACAGCAAGAAGAAATCAACCATACCCCGGACATACGTTTCACTTTGTCCAACACCGACTGTTTCTATTAAAATGACATCGTAGCCAGCCGCTTCACAAACAAGCATCGTTTCACGTGTCTTCTTATGAACACCCCCTAGGGTACCAGCCGATGGAGAGGGACGAACAAATGCATTAGGCTTTTTCACGAGCTCCTCCATTCGAGTCTTATCGCCTAATATACTTCCTCCCGATAAAGAAGAGCTTGGATCAATCGCAAGGACTGCCACTTTTTTCCCCATCTCACAAAGCATCGTTCCGAAAGCCTCAATAAACGAACTCTTTCCGGCACCAGGAACGCCTGTGATCCCAATACGAACACTGTTCCCTGTATGTGGTAGAAGCTCTTGAAGAAGTTCTTGTGCTTGCACTTTATGTGTGGCATTTGAACTTTCAATGAGCGTAATAGCTTTTGACAAGTGTGTACGAGAGCTTGCACGCACTTCTTGTGCAAGCTCCTGAATGTTTAAATTGTCTGCTTTTTTCTTGCGGAATTTTTTCGGTGTACCATATTGCATCCCGTCGTGAGTTGCCTCTACTCCGTCCATAACAAATAGCGCACTTTCAGGCATTCCTTTGTTTTTGTCCATTATTCAGACACTTCCTCATAGCCTAAACGTTTATAAATCTCTTCAATAATCTTTTGTGCCGATACAGGTATAACTGTACCAGGTCCAAATATTGCTACTGCGCCAGCTTCATAAAGGAATTCATAATCTTGTGCTGGAATAACACCTCCAACAATAATAATGATATCTTCGCGGCCCAGTTTTTCTAACTCTGCTACTAATTCAGGAACAAGCGTTTTATGACCAGCTGCTAATGAAGATACACCAATGACATGAACATCATTTTCCACAGCCATTTGAGCTGCTTCTGCAGGTGTCATAAATAGTGGTGAAATATCTACATCGAAGCCTAAGTCAGCATACCCTGTTGCTACAACCTTCGCACCACGGTCATGTCCATCTTGTCCCATTTTCGCCACTAAAATACGTGGGCGACGACCTTCGTTTTCAAGGAACTCCTCAGTCATTTGTTTCATTTCAGCAATTTGCTCCTCATCTGAGAAGTTTGCAGAGTAAACACCAGAGATTGAACGAATTACTGCTTTATGGCGACCTGACACAACTTCGATTGCATCAGAAATTTCACCTAAAGAAGCACGAGCACGCGCTGCATCTACAGCTATCGCTAATAAGTTTTCTTCACCATCTTGCGCTGCTTTCGTTAATCGAGCTAGATGCTTTTGTACTTCTACTTCATCCCGGGCTGCCTTCATTGCTTCTAAACGTTCAATTTGCTTTTGACGAACTAATGTATTATCAATGTCGAGAATGTCGATCGGTTCTTCTTTTTCTAGACGATATTTATTTACACCTACGATTGTTTCTGTTTTAGAGTCGATTTTCGCTTGACGTTTTGCTGCTGCCTCTTCGACTTTCATTTTTGGGAGACCTGTTTCAATCGCTTTCGCCATACCGCCTAGTTCTTCGATTTCTTCAATTAATGCCCATGCAGATTTTGTAATTTCGTCTGTTAATTTTTCCACATAGTATGAACCACCCCAAGGATCAATAACTTTTGTCATTGCCGTTTCTTCTTGTAGGAACAGCTGGGTATTACGTGCAATACGTGCAGAGAAATCAGTTGGTAGAGCAATCGCTTCATCAAGTGCATTTGTGTGAAGAGATTGCGTATGCCCCATTGAAGACGCATTCGCTTCGATTAGTGTACGTGCCACATTATTAAACGGATCTTGCTCTGTTAAAGACCAACCAGATGTTTGTGAGTGTGTACGAAGTGCTAATGTCTTAGGGTTTTTCGGATTAAACGTTGACATCATTTGTGCCCAAATTCGGCGTGCAGCACGCATTTTTGCAACTTCCATATAATAGTTCATACCAATTGCCCAGAAGAATGATAGACGAGGAGCAAAGGCATCAATATCGATTCCAGCTTTTAGCCCTGTACGAACATATTCAAGACCATCTGCTAGTGTATAAGCAAGTTCGATGTCATTTGTTGCGCCCGCTTCTTGAATATGGTAACCAGAGATTGAAATTGAGTTGAATTTCGGCATATATTTCGCTGTATATTCAAAAATATCTGCAATAATTTTCATAGACATTGCTGGTGGATAAATATATGTGTTACGAACCATGTATTCTTTTAAAATATCGTTTTGAATGGTACCCGCTAATTGGTCTGGTGTAACGCCTTGCTCTTCAGCAGCAACGATATAAAATGCAAGAATTGGTAATACAGCACCATTCATTGTCATAGAAACTGACATTTGATCCAAAGGAATTTGATCAAATAAAATCTTCATATCTTCTACAGAGTCAATTGCAACACCAGCTTTACCAACATCCCCTGTTACACGAGGATGATCTGAGTCATAGCCACGGTGAGTTGCTAAGTCAAAGGCAACAGAAAGACCTTTTTGACCCATTGCTAGATTACGTTTGTAGAATGCATTTGATTCTTCAGCTGTTGAGAAACCAGCATATTGGCGAACAGTCCAAGGACGAGCAACATACATAGTAGGGTATGGACCGCGCGTATTTGGTGCAATACCTGCTACATCGTTTAAATGTTTTGCCTCTTTAATATCTTCTTTTGTGTATACATCTTTAATCTCGATACCTTCATTAGTCATAAATTTTTCTTCTGACGCTTGAGGCGCTTCGACTGCTAAAACTTTTTCGATTTCAACTGCACTAAAATTTGGCTTGCTCATCGTTGGACCTCCTTCATGCTAGCGAACACTGAATTTAATTTTTCGATGATGTTCTGTCCTGCGAAAATAAAGCCGTTTAAGCCATTTGCTAACCAAGCTTCTTCTTCGTCTTTAAATTTACCGGCAACGTCAACAATTACGTTAGCTGGTTTGCCCGCTAAAATTGCTGGTACTAATTCTTTTGTATCGTCATCATTACCTGCAATTACTACATATGTTGCTTCTGTAGCGTTTAACCAAGCTAATGCTTCTTCAGCTGTAGCAACTGGTTCGCTTTTTTCTGGTACTAGCCCTACAGTGTTTAAGAAACCTGACACGAAATCAGCACGTGGTTTTGAACTTTTAAGTGTACCTAATGATAAGATTCCTGTTTTCACATTTGCAGTAGTCATTACCGCACGTAATTGCTCAAAAGGTATAGCAATTCGCTTAATTTCTGCAAACACTGGGTTTGTTTCGCTTTCAAGTACATCTGCTGGATTAGCATAAATATTTGTACCTATTAATGATTGCTTACGCGTTTGTACCGCTTTGATACGAGCTTCATAGGATTTTTCTAGTTCCTCCGTAAGCTTTCCTGATGCAGTGTAAGCGTCAATACCTCCAGCTGCTTCAATTTCTAGGAATAATGCCCAAGCTTCCTTCACAAAATCTGCTGTTAATGACTCAATAAAGTAAGAACCACCAGCTGGGTCTATAACTTTTAAAACATTTGTTTCTTCTTTTAAGATTAACGATACATTTCGTGCAATACGAACCGATTGATCGGTTGGCTTCGTTAATGCATCATGAGGGTGAACTGTAAAGACATCCGCACCGCCAATTAAGCCAGAAAGAGCTTCATTCGCTGAACGTAATAAGTTTACATAAACATCCAGCTTAGAGAAGCTTCTTAATGATGTTTCAGCAATAGTTGGAACTTTTACGCTTTTAGATACTCCATAAGCGGATGAGAACGCTTTCCAAAGTACTTTAAAAGCACGGAGTTTTGCAATCTCTGTAAAGAACTGTGTATCGACTGCAAAAGATACATAAAATTTCTTCGCGAACGCTTCAAAGCTTTCTTCTTGTTTTGCGTATTTTGCGGCTAATGCAAGTGCATAGGCTAATTCTTGCACAGCATTTGCGCCTTCATTATGATAAACCGTCGTATCCGCACCGATTGAGCGCACGCTCGGGAAATCATTTAAAGAGATAGGATTTTTAGATACGATGAAACCTTTGATAGTTTCTCGCTGATTAACTGCTATTTTGTCGAACACTGCTAATAATGGATCATTTGAATTTTCAACCACAATTTTAAACGAATATTCTGAGAAATAAGTCCCTAATTGTACCAATACTTCTTCAGTCCATTCGAAATTTACACGGCTATCAATTGTTACTACTTCATTGCCTCGAGCTAAGCTATCATCCAGCTGTGCAAAAAATGCTTCACTAGTATCAGCATATATTTGCTGTGCCACTTGAAATGCTTCGTTATTTTGTAGGGAACGGATTGTAGCAACTTGTTTATCAAGTTCTTCACCAAGTTTTGCTACTAAACTTTCTTGGGTATAAAGAGGTTCTAATGTAATACCTTCACTCGTTTTCGTTAAAAGAGACTCGAATGGTTTCCCTTTTAAAGCCTTGATTGCTGCATCTTGCCATTCTGAATAGGACGGCTTTTCAAATTCAATATTTTTCATGTTGTTTGACATGCGGACGCTTAATCAGCTTCCCCCCTTAGTAGTTTCTATTTGTTATTCTACATGACAAATTGCGACTCGGAAAGCAAAAAAAAATCGGAAACCGTTATATAACAGGTTTCCGAGAAGTCATCAGTAGACTGACGTTGAAGATTTATTTGTATTTTCGAGTATTTCTTTTACTCTACTTAGGAATTTACCACAGACAAGTCCATCAAGAACGCGATGATCTAAAGATAAACATAAATTCACAATATCTCGTGCAGCGAACATTCCACCAGGTAAAACAACCGGTTTTTTTACAATACTTTCCACTTGTAAAATAGCGGCTTGTGGATAATTAATGATGCCCATCGACTGTACAGAGCCGAATGCACCTGTATTATTAACCGTAAATGTACCACCTTGTATATCATCCATCGTCAGTTTTCCTGCACGAACTTTCACTGCGAGCTCATTAATTTCTTTAGCAATACCTTTAATTGATTTTTCATCAGCGTGTTTTATAACAGGAACGAATAATGCATCATCTGTTGCGACTGCAATGGAAATATTTATGTCATGTTTTTGGATAATTTTATCTTCTGCCCACATGGAATTCAACATTGGGAATTCCTTTAGAGCTTGAGCAACTGCTTTTACGAAGAAAGCAAAATACGTAATATTAAAGCCTTCTTTTTGCTTAAACTCTGTCTTGATGTTATCACGATATGCTACTAAATCCGTAACATCTACTTCCATCATCATCCATGCATGTGGCACTTCATGAACGCTCCGTACCATATTATTGGCGATCGCACGGCGTACTTTTGTGACCGGAATTTCAATATCGCCTACTTGAATTGGTTGTACAGATGTGGCTAGTTTCGTATTCTCCTGTGATGTTGGTGCTACAACAGGTACTGACTGTGGTACGGCCGAATCGATTGCAGAAGGTGTTTCCACTAGAGAAGTTGGCACATTTCCTGCCTCAATCAGTTGCATTAAGTCTTTTCTTGTTATACGTCCCCCTTCACCAGTACCTGTGATTTTATCAAGGGCAATTTCATACTCTTGTGCAAGTCGGAGAACAGCTGGTGAATAACGCACTTTATCCTGTCGAACTGTTTTTTGCGATGCTTTTGTAGCTGTAGTTGGCTGTTGCGTCTCCTGTTTCTTTTGTACACCTGCATTTAAAATTGCCGTACTGACCGCTGATTTTTTCGGAGGAGGAGGAGGAGGTAACTCACTGTCACCTGCTATTTCAATGGAACAAACGACTGCACCTACTGGTAACGTTTGCCCTTCCTCTACAAGTAGCTCTGTAATGACTCCTTCAAAAGAAGACGGGATTTCCGCATTTACTTTATCTGTTACAACTTCTGCTAATGGATCATATTTTTTTACCGTATCACCTGGCTTAACAAGCCATTTTTCAATCGTACCTTCTGTTACACTTTCGCCGAGCTGTGGCATTGTAATATTTTGAATAGCCATCATCTATTCCTCCCATCAATATTATGCCTAGGTGTAATTGGATCTATCAAATTACTATCATATTTATAAAATACTCATCATCATTAAGTGGGGGTTGATTTCCGTTCCGACTGGGCGCTTTGCTGCTGACGCTTCGCTTTCGCGCAGAGCAGAGCTTCCTGGGGGCGTCCGATGAGCCGCTTCACTCGCGTTGCTCGCGCCAGGGTCTCGGGCCAACACGATGTTGGTCACGAAGGCGTTATCACAGGATGTGATGGCTTTAGCCTTCGTTCCCCTATCGCTAATCCCCAAGGAGTCGCCCAGTCTTCACTCCAATCAACTTATATACATGACATAACGAATTAAGAAATGTCATCCTGAACTTTTGATGAAGAGTCTTGAAATATCTGTGAATGAATAAGCTTTAGGCTATGACGCGTAGATAAACAATCACAGCTATTTTAGCTTTTCAAAGCTTCTATTTACCACATGAGTGGATGAACCTTTTATATTAGAATGCTGCAAGTTCTCGCATTGCACGCTCAACTTTATCAGGATTGATCATAAAATATTTTTCCATCGTTGGTGCATATGGCATAGCTGGAACATCTGGTCCTGCAAGGCGCTGAATTGGTGCATCGAGCTCAAATAAACAATGCTCGGCAATAATTGCTGCAACCTCACTCATAATGCTTCCTTCTTTATTATCTTCAGTTACAAGTAAAACTTTACCTGTTTTACTTGCCGCCTCAATGATCGCTTCTTTATCAAGTGGATATACTGTGCGTAGGTCAAGAATATGTGCTGAAATACCGTCTGCTGCTAGGCGTTCTGCTGCTTGTAATGCAAAATGGACAGCTAAACCATACGAAATGACAGTAACGTCTTCCCCCTCCCGCTTCACATCTGCCTTACCAATAGGCAATGTATAATCGTCGACAGGTACTTCCCCTTTAATGAGTCGATAAGCACGCTTATGCTCAAAAAACAGTACTGGATCCTCATCGCGGATTGCAGCTTTTAACAAGCCTTTTGCGTCATAAGGTGTTGATGGTATAACAATTTTCAAGCCTGGTGTACCTGCAAAAAGTGCCTCTACAGACTGTGAATGATAGAGCGCTCCATGAATCCCGCCACCAAATGGTGCACGTATAACCATTGGGCAAGACCAATCATTATTTGAACGATAGCGGATTTTTGCTGCTTCAGAAACAATTTGATTAACGGCAGGCATGATGAAATCAGCGAATTGCATCTCGGCAATCGGGCGCATCCCATACATCGCAGCACCGATACCAACCCCTGCAATGGCACTCTCGGCAAGAGGCGTGTCAAGTACACGATGTTCACCAAATTGCTCGTAAAGACCTGCTGTTGCTTTGAAAACTCCGCCTTTGCGACCAACGTCTTCTCCTAAAATAAAAACACGCTCATCACGTTCCATCTCTTCCTTCATCGCTAATGTAATCGCATCAATATAAGACATCACTGCCATTACATATCACCTCCGTCCGCTGGTGCATATACATATTTCAAAGCATGCTCTGGTGTTGCATACGGAGCAGCTTCTGCATAATCTGTTGCTTCATTCACCTCTGCCATGACACGTTCTTCTATTTCAGCACGTAGTGTTTCTGTCATAACGCCTACATCCGTTAGGTACTTTTCAAACAACAGAATTGGATCATTTGCCTTTCCTTCTGCTATATCCTCGGCCGTTCGATATTGACGATCATCATCATCCGAAGAATGGGCCGTTAAGCGATAAGTCACTGTTTCTATTAAGCTCGGACCTTCCCCACTACGTGCGCGATCAGCTGCTTCTTTCACAACCTTATAAACTTGTAACGGATTTTTCCCGTCAACAGTAACACCTGGCATACCATAGCCAATACCGCGATCTGATACTTTTGCACAGCCTAATTGACGTTCTACAGGCACAGAAATTGCGTATTGATTATTTTCTACCATTATAATTACTGGCAGCTTATGCACTCCTGCGAAATTCGCACCTTCATGGAAATCACCTTGGTTTGAAGAGCCTTCACCTAGCGTAACAAAAGTAATAAAATCTTCTTTTTGTAAACGGCCTGCTAGAGCAACTCCTACCGCGTGCGGAACTTGTGTAGTAACTGGCGATGAGCCTGTTAGAATACGATTTTTCTTATGCCCGAAGTGACCTGGCATTTGACGCCCACCCGAGTTTGGATCCTCTGCTTTAGCAAAGGCGGATAACATCAAATCTCTTGGTGTCATGCCAAAATGTAAAACAACTCCCATATCTCGATAATAAGGTGCAATATAATCTTTATTATTATCAAGAGCAAATGCTGCCCCTACTTGTGCTGCCTCCTGTCCCTGACAAGAAATAACAAATGGAATTTTCCCAGAACGGTTTAATAACCACATGCGTTCATCTAACCTTCTCGCCATTAACATCGTTTCGAACATTGCAAGTACATCTTCTTTTGATAAACCTAAATCTTCATGCTTAATTTGAACACTTTGCATACGAACACCCCTTCCCGACGTTTCACTTTCGCTAAATTAAAAATGAATGGCGCGATTATCCACTGCTAACGCTGATTCCGCTAGTACCTCATTTAGTGACGGATGTGGATGAATAGCCTGACTAATTTCCCAAGGCGTTGCGTCCAATAATTTAGCAAGTGATGCTTCTCCAATTAAGTCTGTCACATGTGGTCCTACCATATGAATACCTAAAATATCATTCGTTTCTTCATCGGCAATCATTTTCACAAAGCCATCTGTCTCTCCATTAACTAGCGCTTTTCCAATCGCCTTGAATGGAAACTTACCGACTTTCAATGAATAACCTTGCTCTCGAGCAGCCTTCTCTGTTAAGCCAATACTCGCAACTTCAGGGTAAGAATACACACATTTTGGTACATTTAGAACATTAAGCGCCTCTGTTTCCCCCGTTGCAATATGCTCAATCGCAGACAACCCTTCATGCGAAGCAACATGAGCTAATTGTAAGCCACCGATAACATCCCCAATGGCATACATATGTGATTCCTGCGTTTGATACGAATTATTGACTTTGATAAACCCATTTTCAACTGCTATTTCTGTATTTTCTAATCCAATACCTTGTGTATTTGCTTCACGCCCAACACAAAGCAGTACTTTATCAGCCTCAAATAATTCATCCTTATCATCGACTTTCGCAGAAATGAAAACGTTATCATTTTCAATTTTAAAGGTCCCTGTATCTAAGCGGGCGTTCGTCACAATTCGGACGCCTCTTTTTTCAAGCTGCTTAGTTACCTCTTTTACAATATCCGTATCCTCTGCAGGTAAAATGGATGGCCCATATTCAATGACCGTTACGTAAACCCCAAAATCACAAAGCATAGAGGCCCATTCAATTCCAATAACGCCTCCGCCAACTATTAATAATGACTTTGGCAAATGTTCCATCTCCAGTGCATGATCAGAGTTCATCACATATTGACCATCAATTGTTAGTCCTGCCATTCCTCTTGGCCTTGATCCGGTGGCAATGACCACATTTGTTGGAACGAGCATTTCATTTTCATCGCCATTATTCATTTCAACTGAAATAGTGCCAGGCATTGGTGAGAAAATCGACGGTCCTAAAATTCGACCTGTTCCCTGATAAACGTCTATTTTGCCTTTTTTCATCAGTGTATTCACACCTTGGCTCAATTGCTCAACAATCGTTTGCTTTCTTACCTGCACTTTGTCGAATTGCAATGTAGCGCCTTCAATATCAACACCATATTCAGCAGCTGTTTTATTTGCCATACGATATACTTCTGCGCTTCGAAGTAAGGCCTTACTCGGTATACAGCCTTTGTGCAAGCATGTTCCGCCTAGGCGCTCACGTTCAACAATAGCTGTTTTTAAGCCCAACTGTGCAGCTCGAATTGCTGCAACATAGCCACCTGTACCTCCGCCTAAAATGACAACATCATAATTTTGAGCCATATGGATTCCCCCTTTTGAGAAAACTCTTGTTCCTTTTGTACTAAGAAAAATGATCTGACCTTGCCGTTTATAGTCATTTAAACTATTAAGCTACTATAAAGTTAGAAGAAGTCGACAATGCGACTTCTTTAAACGAATAAACGGTTTTTAACGACCGTGTAAAATATTTTTTTCATTTTTTAAAAATTGGCTACGAGACTTCGATACTCGAGCGATACGTTCTTCTGCTAAACGATTAGCCGCAACATATGTTGGAATGCCATCACGTTTAGAAATCTCGAAGATTTTTTCGATACTATCATAAATACCTTCCACACGCTTCATCGCACGCTCACGGTTATATCCATATAATTCATCCGCTACATTTATTACGCCACCCGCATTAATCACATAATCAGGTGCGTACACTATCCCTAATTCATGTAAATAATCACCATGGCGAGAATCTTGTAGCTGATTATTGGCAGAACCTGCGATAACCTTTGCTTTTAGTTGCGGAATCGTTTCATCATTTAAAATCGCTCCTAATGCACAGGGTGAGAAAATATCAACTTCCTGTGAATAGATTTCCTCTGGTGCTACAGCAGTCGCACCAAAATCATTCACGACTCGATCAATTGCCGCTTGGTTAATATCAGTAACAACAAGTTTTGCACCTTCATTATGTAAATATTCGCAAAGCTTGTAGGCTACATTGCCTAAACCTTGTACAGAAATAATACGCTCCTCTAGTGAATCAGATCCAAAGGCTTCTTTTGCCGCTGCTTTTATACCACGGTATACCCCGTAAGCAGTTACTGGAGATGGGTTTCCTGATGAACCAAAAGCCGGAGAAATTCCCGTTACATAATTTGTTTCCTCGTGCATTAAATCCATATCTGTCACTGTTGTACCAACGTCTTCTGCCGTAATATAGCGACCATTAAGCCCTTGGATGAAACGTCCTAGTGCACGGAACATTTCTTCATTTTTATCTTTAAATGGGTCACCGATAATAACCGTTTTTCCTCCGCCAAGGTTTAAACCAGCTGCAGCATTTTTATAGGTCATCCCTCGTGCTAAACGTAATGCATCCTCGATCGCATTTTCCTCTGATGCATATGTCCACATACGTGCCCCGCCTAGTGCTGGCCCAAGTGTTGTGTCATGGATAGCGATAATCGCCTTTAACCCTGATGCTTCATCTTGGCAAAATACCAATTGTTCATAATCATACTTTTCCATATACTTGAAGATTTCCATGAAAACTCGCCCCTTTGCTTTTGAAAGTGCATCCCCAAATGCCCATTCCAATTCAGTATAATGAGTATATCAATTATGCCTTGGCATAATGGCGTCCGGAAACGGCTTTATGCTTGCACATTTCTTTCCGATTCCGCGACATCTGCCGGAGGCTTTAAATTCTTTCAGCTAGTATTTGGACACCAGCTGAAAGAATTTAAAATTGTTTAACAATGGATAATAACGCTCCATTTATTTTTACAATACTCACAATTTCACAATTTATCAACTATTATTACATTTTCTTGTTTAAGTAAGAATTTTCTAAACATTCAGTTACAACTGTTCCATTAGTCTTTACTAGTTTTTGGGTACATCAGTTACATAGCTTCCTTGACATTCCAATATCCACAGGTACAATTAAAATTAGGAATAAGGGGGGACATGCATGGCTCGTTTAGCTGCATTTATTGTAATGCTTATTCCAGGTCTTATGGCTGCAGGTGGCATTAAATTTATGCGTGATACATTATTTGGTAAGCTCATCTCACCTTTCCCATTTTTATGGCTACAATTCGTCGTTGGCATTATTCTTTTTGTTATAGGCTTTGGCTTTTTCGCAGGATTTTTACTCCACCGCGATCGAAAAAATGGAAAAGTGGCTCCGCGCTTCCAAAAAAAATAAAAATAGCTATCCTTTTAAGTTCAAAAAACTTATTGGATAGCTATTTTTATCTTCATTCATCAGAATGATTATCGTTGCTGTTTCGCAATTACTTTATCAGGAAAATCAGTAATCCAACCAATTACAGAAGGATGCGGATTCAATAAAAATGTTTCATCCCCATCGATTGCATAATAACGACATGCTTTATTGCTCGCTACACAAGCCTCCAAATATCTTGGCTTATAGTACCTTTTATGCATATGAACACTGTCAATAGCTTTGTAATCACTAAGCAAATCCCACTTTAATTTTTTTGTTGCTATAAGTGCTGTTTCATAGTTTGGCTTATATTGTTTTACAATCTCCAGTAGCTCATAGTGAAACGATGAAAAATGACTACCAACTGGCAAAGTAAGCCCATGAAGCATTTGAATAAGTGCGCTTTTATTATTAAGAATTGTTGATTTTAATTCGATATTAAGGGGTAGCTGTTGTGAATTTGCCCAAGCTAAAACGACATCAAACGTCGGGATTTTAAACGTTGAAAACAATCGCCTCCATGGCTTCCCAAGTTTAAAGCTTACTAGCTCTTCTATCGTACATTCGTTCACATGCTTATTGATGCCAACCAATCTTGACAGCTGTGGATCATGATACACAACTGGAATACCTTCTTTTGAAAGTTGGATATCTAATTCAATCCCATCTGCTCCTAGCTCTAAAGCCTTTTCAAAAGCCTTCAAAGTATTTTCAAGTGTATACGCTGAAGCCCCCCGATGTGCAAATACAGGAATGAATGATTCCCTAGACATTTAACTCACCAAATTCGAGAATAAATTTACCATTTGTCACCTTACTTAATAAGGATGATTTTTTGCCAATTTGAATATAGGTACCAGGATGAGCTTCCTTCGTCACAATAATTTCTTCTTTTCCAGCATGACGCATCTCATCCATTATGAGCTTAACCTCATGATCGATTGTTACTGCATCCGCTTTCAATTTTGTTAAGCTTTGTTTTGTTTCCTCAAATGTAGCTATTTGTTCCTTAGACATTTTATCAAGGAAAGGCAGTAAGCTTTTAATTTTCCCCTCGCGCTCAGAGATTTCTGATTGTAGCGATTTAAGCTGTGTAGCCTTCTCTTGCATCAAAGCGTATCTTTCTTGTTTATTAACGCTTTCAATGATTAAGTCCGTCCGACGCTCTAAACGGTTTCCTGAGATGGCAGTGACGATTGTATTTTTAGCTACCGCACGGCCCCCAATAATTTTCCCTTTTCGTTCGTCCACAAAAATTGAATGCGCAGAGAGTTGTGATCCTAATGCGTAAAATCCTATATGAATGCTGTCCACTGCAACTAGATTTGCTTCATTGACATGCTTAACGAAAATATTTCCGCCTGCCTCTACAACAGTTGAGCCTAAACCAAAAATCCCTCCACGAATATAAACGTCTCC
The DNA here is from genome assembly GCF_028674935.1 of Lysinibacillus sp. CNPSo 3705. Classification (NCBI taxonomy): domain Bacteria; kingdom Bacillati; phylum Bacillota; class Bacilli; order Caryophanales; family Bacillaceae; genus Lysinibacillus; species Lysinibacillus sp. CNPSo 3705. Next base: position 26,017 of record NZ_JAQZSD010000051.1, read on the forward strand.
TTCAATGGATTTAATAAGTTTGGCACCGCTTACACTTTCAGCACCCTCGATGGAAATATCTCCAGTAGCAATGACTGTATAGCCTGATGTAACTGTTCCTTTTATACTTAACGAGCCATTAAATTCAATATTCCCTGTTTCAACGCCAACGTCACCATTAATCGGCAAATGTCTATTAACACCGATCATACCTTTAACATCATCTAAGACACCAGCTATTTTAGAACGAATGACAGTTTTTCCATCCTCTTCTACTTCATAAGCTGATTTTTTATCGTATCGTATAGGAAAATCACGGCCTGGTACAGCTGGCATAATTTCTCCCAATACATTTTTCCCCGGTTTACCTAATGTTGCAGGGATTTTTTCACCTAGCCAAGAACCTTCTGAAATTTCAGAAATAAAGTTCATGTCATAATAATCAGCTTTCCCATCTTCGCGAATTACTGGCTTTCTCTCTGGTTTAGGTAAGTATGTAATTTGTGCATCAGTTCCTGCTACAGGTGGTGTGCCTTGTGCAATTAAAAATGCTTTTCCTGGATCAATTTTAGAAATATCAAAATCTAATATTCCATAAACAATTCCTTCGCTCTCGATTGTTTCCAGAATTTGTTGAGTTAATTTCTCTTTATTCTCTTGTATATAATCATGTGTTTCATATACAAATATCGAGGCAGACATTTTATCTCGTGCAATTTCTGCTTCAACATTTGGAAGCCAGCGTCCAATTTCAACAGGGCTATTGTTTTCTGTTGCTAAGACATTTTTTAATATTGAAAAATTTGACAATTTAAGTCGGGGATGACTACGTAAAATACTATCAAATTCCTTTAATGGATAGCCGGCACTGTAAGTAATCATATAGACCTTACCATTTTCTTCGGTTATTTCGAATTTATCATTTCGAACTAGTATCAAGTTACCTCCTCCTTCCCTCTAACAGTAAGTATATACAATCTAATTACATTTGTTTAGAGACAATTGTCACTACCAAGAAAGATTTTACCCATACTTTGTAAGCAATATATTTATATATACTTTTATTTTCAATATCACATTTAGTCGTTTTATACTATAAAAAGGTATTTTTTTACTCAAATTTTAAAAATCTCTTTCACGAATTGAATAAATCCACCGTTAATATTCTAGGAATTCACAAAATCTTTAATAAATTGAAATAATACTAATGTATCTGTCTAAATTTTCATAAACCTACATTAGGCCTACAATACTAAATGAAAATGTCTTGAAAACCATTTATCAACTACTCATATAGGTTTGAAATATAGTTACGAATCATTCTCTAAAATAGCCTCAATGCGAATAGGAGCGCCAAGAAGATCGAAATTCAGAAGCTGTTCACGTGTCATATAGTGCACACTAATGCTTCCATTCATTCCAAGTCGCATCTCAAATAAATTTTCTTCTATCTGCGTTATTTCTAACGAGTTATTTTCGTCAAGCTGTAAGTTTACACTTTTCATATGTTATCACCCAATATAATTATATACGTTCAAGCAAAGATAGACGACCTACAGTATGTTGACAAGTTTCGGCATAATTGCGTCTGGCATCTTTGCTTCACCAAGAACTCCTTTCCGATTCCGTGACAACCGCCACAAGCTTTAACTTCTTTCAGCAAGTGTTTTGGTAGCGTCAGGTACAGGTATTTGGATATGACTTCTGCTGAAAGAAGTTATATTTATTACTTTCCTAATACATATTCCGCTAACACACTTTGAATTTTATAGATGTTAGTTGATTTATTAAAGTTTTTCTGAATCGGTAATTCACTACCTGAAACCCAAATTTTCAACTCTGCATCTAAATCAAACGTTCCCGCAGTTTCGACTGAAAAATGAAGAATACTCTTATATGGAATTGAATGATATTGCGTTTTCTTCCCAGTTACTCCTTGTTTATCGATTAAAATAAGTCTTTTATCCGTAAAAATAAAAGTGTCTCTTATAATTTTATAGGCATGTTTAATTGTTTCATGAGGTGTTAATAAATCTTTAACTTCTTCCCGTAATTTTTCTAGATTTACTTCACTCGCATTACCTATTATCCCATCAAATAACCCCATCTAAATTCCTCCTCCAAATGTTTATTCTTCATTTAAAATATGAGATTAATTTTCCATAAATTCAATGTCTGCTGCAGTTAACCTTTAACTGCGTATTAGCATAAAACGTCAGGTTAGGCGGATTAAAAAAGTAAGCACATTTAGATTTTTACAGAACCATCCAATATATACATTCAATTTTTGATTTTTAGACATTAAAAATACGCCATCTTAAACAGTCTGCGCACACTGTCTAAAAAAAGGCGTTAAAATTTTCGCTACGTTACTTAAATTTGATTTACCGGTCAATCTCCGCCAAACCGAACGCAATAAAGGAATCACAGCTATTCCTTTCACTGTTATCGAAGACTATAAGACTGGAGAAAATGAAGAAGTCATTGGTTTCAGATTCGAAAAGGGCTTTTTTTATTATGCTTCAGAAAATCCTATCCCAAAGCAAACTAATAATAAAAAACACTTAAAATTATAATATTTGCTTGTGGAGACGCGCTGAGTAACCGTTATATGGCACAGAATCTAATTCACTGTAATGCGATTTCTTACCGCCTTTACCTCCGCCAGACAATAGCCCACCAACGAAAGAGACAGTTGAGCGGATTCCGTTCGTTAGCCAGTCTGGTGGCCTAACACTAGCAAGATAGCCAACGAAGTCGTTTATGTTTCCGTAAACTGTCGAATTCTAGCCACCATTTCGAACCAGCATTGTAGAGTTGATAAAACTCCAGCTTTTACGACAGTAGGAATGAATTACTAATATTTTTATCATTGGACAAAAAACAGAACTCCTATATGCTTCTTATATATTTAATAATTTCATAAAAATAAAGGATGCGCTCTTTAGTTGATTGAGTACCGACTTTCAATAAACTTAAAATCCCTTTAACATACCAAAGTTCTAACGTTTGGTAGAACTCATTCAAATTAATCGAAACTTCATATTCTGCTAAAAATACTTGAGTGTATGTATCAAATTCCTCTAAATTCCGAGGTAAATATGACGCGAAAATTGCTACTAAATCAAAATATCTAGGTCCTTTCCGCGCCTCACTAAAATCGATGAAGCAAACATTTCGTTTAGCAGTTAACAAAATATTCCACGCGCCTAAATCTCCATGAATCCAATTCGTCTGATTATGATCTAAAACCATTAATTTTTCAATTGATGGGCATAGTTCATCATAAATTTGGGGGAAGTTTTCATATAAAAGTTCTTTTGTATCTATCCATAACCTATCTAATGCAAAACGATTATGACGCGCTGATTCATAATGAAAATCCCTTAAATATTCTTGTAACATCTGATAAGTATTTAAAACCTTTTGCAAAGGAGCTTTTTCGTTTACTGAAGGTACGTAAATTTGTATTTGAAATAAATTCTTATTTATTTGAGTAAATGGCTTATCAAACTTTGAAGTTAAAATCTCACTCACAATGTTTTTATTTTTTGTTCTAATATGTTGTATAAGTTTATATTCAAAGTAAGCCTGCTCTTTCGTTTCAACGGATTTCAAAATATATTTTTCCGAAGTTTTTGTATGCAATAAAAAGGTTGAAGCTGTTTTTCCATTAGTCAATAAAGTTTCATTTGTAATTGTAGGTATATCAAATTCCTTTACTATTTCTAAAAAATAATCCATAAATTATCGCTCCTCTTCGCAAATTAAATTGGTTCTAAGTCAAATGTCGGGGTGTCATCTTTTAGCACACTAACCCAGATGAACTCCGATTTCTTTATACTTCAAATTTAAAAAGTGATCGCAGCGTCGAAAGCCATATGCATTCCGTTTCGTCACTTTTTGTAATCTCTACATTCTTTTTTATCGTGGGATATTCATGTTAAAATTCATTTACCACAGTTCACCTTCCTATTCTTGTTTCTCGACAATTCAAGTATATATAAATCAGTGAATCTGTGCTTTTTTTATGCGTGTAATTGTATGAATACCCCCCAAAATAATATAGAACCCCAAAAAAACACTTCCATGAATTAGAATTCCCCATAAATGAATGTGTTTCATAGTTTAATTCAATTAATTAACATTAAGTTATATGATCTCAGTAATTAGTCGGTATAAATCCAATGAATTCTCTCTAAATAAGTCCTATAATCCCTTGTAGCTCTAACCTTAACTCGCCATCATGTCGATGCGAATCTTGTCTGCAATCATGGCGATGAATTCACTATTTGTCTTAAGGGATAATATAAATTAAAAATTGAAATGTTGATATATCTAGGTTTTCGAACACTTTATTTAACTAAAGTTTCATTTATTTATTGTTAGTTAAAGAGTTTCATCATTATATACTATCTTCTATATAAATTTTAATACCACTACACCTACCAAATTAATTACTACTCTTAAGATAAAATTCTCCAAAACAAAAAGGCAGAGCAATTGCCCTACCTTTTTAATGTTCTTAATTAAATATCTATTCGTATTTTGAAAGCGTCTTTTCCATTCCTTCTTTATCATAATTCTTATATTCTAAATTTGAAACCCCTATCGCTTCTTCTACATGTTTATACATTTCATTAAATCCTTCATCAGTGGCAAAACCACTTCCACTTTGAATCGCCTTAGTCACACCATAAATAAGCTGTGTAGCTTTCAAAGCATCTAATATTTTTTTTCTTCTTCTGTTGCATCTTCTTTATAAGTTGTAAAGTAATCTTCGAAAGCTTCATGGAATCCTTCGATATTTTTTTCTTCATTAATCGTATCTTTCATAAAGATAGCAAATTGTATTCCATTATTCCATACATCCTCACGTACATTTTCAGGTGCATTGCTTTTATTTCCACAGGCGCTAATAAAAATAGCTGTAGTCACTAATAAAAAACCTACAGTAATTTTCTTCATTAAAGTTAAACTCCTATTTATTCTGATTAATACTCTTTAAGATTAACATTGAACAAGCAAATACCATACATACTACCGCTAACACAAAATAACTCGTTGCATATGTACCATTGATAATGTAGTTATAGGCATCACCGCCAACGTAGACATTTTTACTAGAGCTTCTAAAACTATCATTGTTTTCATAAATACACAATTTATAAAAGCCCATGCTAATTGATACAATAGCGCCAATAAAACCTATAACACTAAAAAGCGTATATTGTGCTTTTGATTGTTTATTCTTATTCTGTTCATTGAATCTTTCCTCTAGTGACTTCTGAACTATTTCTTTTTCTTCCAAAACTACCACTCCTGAATTTTATTATAGAACTATATATTACCATAATATACATAATTACAGAATAATATTTCATATTTTTTTATATGTGTGTAAAAATTGGTAATCAATATATAGAAGAAACTCAAATAAGGGTTTCGTTATTTACCATCTAAAAGTGGACGCAATACATCTTCTGACTGAACCTTTAACTCTATCAGCTCAACCTCAATCATACTTTTATTGGGGGTGGAAATGTCTGTAATATTTTTCTGCTATATTAAAATAGATATTGTTTTGACAGAGCCAATTGCTTCCTCTTATGTTCAATCTCATTCAATAACGATTCTATTTGCTGTTCAATAACTTCAACAGGAACAAAAGGAATCCCTATAATGCGCATTGCTTTGAGAGAAAAAGCAAGCTCCTTCTCACACTCTCCCAAACGCCTTTTAAGAGATTCAATCTCGAAGCCTACCTATTTTGTCAACCATTGCTCAGATTCGCTTGGTACAGCTCTATGAGGTGTATGCCTGTTATATATTGATTCCATACTGTCACGATACTTTTTAAATGCTTTCATTGTGATTCTCCTATACATACCATTTATTTGTTTTCATACCTTGAATCGCTAATGCTGTTGAAATCACACTATCATCATGGTGCAATTCACTATTCCCACGCTTATTACCTAAGCGACCATTTGCTTCAACGAACATCTACATTTGCTGAAAGGTAGTCTTACACTCGATATTCACAAGCCCTAGCTCACCTTCATATCTGAAATCATAATTGCCTTTGTTTTCCAGAAGTGATAAAGCCTATTTGCAACTTCTTCTTTCCTCGTTCATCAAATGTTTTCATCGGTAGAAACTATTGCCCCTCTGAATCAAATGCAGTAAAAACACATTAGGGAATTTCTTTCTTGGGACAGCATCATTCATTTGCATTAACTTTTCAAAGAGTGCTTTCGCTGAATTGCCTTTATAGCTCACAATTAAAATATTCTCATTAGATTTGGTCAACGCTCGCCACAACGCTCTAGCAAGCACAAAAATTCATGTCCATTCTTAGTGTTTTTGACAAGAATTTTTTACGCAAAAAAAAAAACACACCTCCATTATTTGAATTTTCGTAAACTCAATAAATGAATGTGCGTTAACATTTACCCGCATATATTTAGTTATTTATAGGTTCAAAAAGTGATTTATCGGTAAATAAATCTATAATATATCAACTATAAGTCCTGTAATCCCTTGTAGCTCTAACCTTAACTCGCCATCATATCAATGCGAATCTTGTCTGCAATCATGGCGATGAATTCACTATTTGTCGGCTTGGATTTTAAATGATGTACCGTGTATCCAAATGGATTTTAAATGATGTACCGTGTATCCAAACATCGACGAAATCGATTCATAATTGCCACGGTAAGCTTGGCGGCGGGATTTACTTATTATATTTAACGATCATACTACGTAAGTTTAGCGGTCATTCTGACGATAGCCTTCGTAGTTTTTAACGGTTTATATTTACCGATAATATTACACTACATTATTTAGTAAGTAAACTTAAAATGGATCATTATTTACGATTGAATTAATACGGGCCAAAACTCGAAGCCTTTCCATGTATTCAATCAAGGCTCGAATTCCAAATTTAACGTTATTAGTTTCCTCAATAATTCTAATCATAATATAATACGCTTCTGCCTCTAACGGCGTAAAATAATTGTTCCCACGGCGATTCATTGCAAAACCCCGAATAAAGTAACGAACTTCTTTCATATGGTTTTGAATTGTACGCTCACTAACCCCAGTTTTTTCATACATAGCTTTAGTATTCATTTTCTCTCCGATTTTTACATCGATGTAAAATTTATTAGCGCTACAATCAGCCTACATCACCAGTAAATAAAATTCTAGTGGTAAAATCAAGCAAACCCTTACGGCTCTAAGACTAAGCGTCAATTTTACGTCAATTCATCTTGTGTATTTCAGCATATATATATCTAATCCTCGTCGATGCTCGTCTACTTATCTTGGAAGTTAGTAGGTATCATACGTCAGTTTTACGTCAGAAGTATTACCATTCTATTAAATCATTATACAAACAATTTCCAATAAAAATCGCTTTCAAATTCATCACTTAGATCTGATTTATAACTTTCTAAACATCTATTATAATAATCTTTCACCCAGACATACTTTAACAATACATTCATATCATTTCCTTTTAGATTCTCTTTAATAAAATTTTGTATAGGTTCTATGATATCAATATACCAACTTTCACAAATCTCCTTAAAAGCTTGATAAGAAGTATCCACTATAGTTCCATCATGACTTTTAATTATTTCTTTTTCATAACTAGCAGTATGGATGCACGTATAGATAATTTCATCTAAATAATTAATAAAATAATATCCATCATCATCTTTTATAATCAAACGTTCAAATATTTGTGAAGCAATTGTTACTTCACTTATGTAATATTCCGTAATATTCGCCAATTCATTTTCATTACATACTTCTAAGTTATAAGTAAAATTATCTTCTTGATGTTTTTCCTCTATCCGTTGAGATTCTTTTATATATTTGATTAATTCCTTTGATAATACAATTCTTGGGACAGTAGCTATTTTACTTTCAAGTCTATAAGCCTCATTCATTGCAGGACCAAATAGCTTTTCACCCTTGTGGAAACAATCTCCTATTTCAATACCACCACGAATAAGTACTTTATTTTTTATTAGTTCACATTGCATTTGTTGAATAATATCTAAGATAAAATCAACATAGTAAATATCTAGTGGAGCTGATACTACAATGCAATCAGAAAACCAAGTGACCTCTATCTCTTTTGCGGACATTTCTTTTATGAATTCTTTTTTTGACTTTTTAATCTCACTTACTATTTCAATAATAGAAAAAGCTTTATCTGTATTTTCAACAATATTTTTGAAACCTAATATATCTATAAATGCTACTATTTTTTTCTCATAACCAGTTTTGCGCAATTTAATCACCCTTTTTTATGTTTATTATACCTTAAACAATTTCTATCAATTAAAGAAATTCATTTATTTATGTTTAGCAAATCTCATTAGAAATCACCTCGTTATTAATATCAAGGTATACGCCAAAACGTTGAAAAGTTGTGTGCAAGGTCTGAGGGCCAGATGACGCCAGTCAGAATCGAGGCCTTTGGGGGTTACGCGCTTTCGACGCAAAAAAAAAGAACGACCAACAAACGAATTGAATCGCTGTTGATCGCGTTTATTAAAAGAATGAAACGTTTTTAATACTTTGTTTAATTCGTTCGTCAGTCATTCCGATGTAACGAAGCGTTGTCTTTTGCGAACTATGATTAAAGATTTCCATTAGCGTTGCTATGTCGTTAGTAGCGTTGTAATAAGTGTATCCGAAAGTCTTACGCATTGTATGAGAACCAACGGAATGATTGCCGATTTTATCGCCAGCATCAATAATAATACGATAAGCTTGTGTTGTGCTAATATGTGCGTCGCCTTTGCGTGATGGGAATAAGTACGTTGTTCCAGGCGGCAATGTATCGATATAGTCTGCGATAGCTACCATTAGCTGATCGAGGTGGACAGTGCGTTCCTTCTTCGTCTTACCTTCCCGAATCTTAAACGATGACTTACCCTTTACTTGTTCGACTCTAAGCGCAACTAAGTCTCCGCAACGTAAGCCGGTAGATATGCCGAGCTTGAATAGCAGTTGATTGCGAAGGCCATATTCCTTCGACATGCCTAAAGCTTCTAACATCTCGCTTATTTCTTCTTTCGATTTTAACGGCTGCACATCGATTAACATGCCTTTTTTCTCGTTATGATTAGCCATAATTACGCCCCTTTTGAATGTATCCTTTTTATCGTTACATCTAAAATAGCATACATTCGTTTGATACGCAATTATTAAACGGCTATTTATCAACGTTTTATATGTATCCTTTTATTAAAAAGCATACATTCGATAGCTTCGATTATGATGTTTATTATTCTGCGTCAAAACAGCGTTAATTTTGAACCCCTTGAGTTTCAGACCGCCCCGTCCAATCCGGTCGTCTGCCCCCTGTAATCTGCGTTAACATTACGTTATCTCACTTTACATGAATAGTAATGATTACGGCTTTCTTCTATTATATGTACCGGCGAAACCTTCGAATTATGTAAGGTAATGTAAACCTCTCGCTAAGCGTTTCAGGTGCGCGTCCATTCGATGCCTCTACCCGTCAATTATGCGTCAGAACTAAACTCTACTAAAGTTGTCTTTTCGGCTTTCTTCTATATAATGTCGTCAATTTCGGAAGGTCAAGTTAATGACGGATTATGCCGATTGTCAAACGGTGATAATCGTCGAGAATGCGTTAAAAGCGGACATATTCGGCAATGTTAATTTCGAGTTTCTTCTATATAATGCGTCGATTTTGCGTTATGCCCGATTGCTATCATTTAGTATCGGAGTTCTTACGCGATTAGGCACAAAAAAAGACGGCAAGCACCGCTATAAAAGCCGATGCCTACCGTTTGTTTAGACGTTATGCCGATCTTTCAACCAAAACTCGATACGATTTTTAGCCAACTTGTGTCGCCTGCCTTTCGATTAATTTCGATAGTTGATACGCAATCTTTTCGATGTCAGCTTCTTCGCGGACGGTGAACGAGTTTCCTGTTACGACAATTCCTCCGCCAGAACCGTTTCCACCTTTACCTTCCGAATACTCCCTGTTTTCACGCGCAGTTAAAACGCGTTCGCCTTTATGGAGACGCGCTGAATATCCGTCATATGGTACGGAGTCTAGTCCGCTATAATGCGATTTCTTACCGCCTTTGTCCCCGCCGAACATATTACCGACGAAACTTACGCCTGCATTAACACCATTAGTTAACCAATCCGGTAATTTAACGGAGCCTAAAAATCCGATAAAGTCTTTTACGTATCCGTAAGCTGTCGATATAGCACCGCCTAGCGAGTCGAATGCGCCTTGTACTATTTGCAGAACGCCAGTAAACACATCAAACGCATTTTTGACGCCGGTTAATATGAAATCAATAAACGGTGTAAGGACGTTATCCCAAAGACGTTTAAGTATAGTTGATACTAATTCAAACCCTATACCGAGTCCTTCTAGTATTGGTTGCGCAACAGACCATAACGTCGAGAATAGCTGAGCTAAAAACGAAATGGCCGGCATAATAACGTTGTTAAATACTATCATCGCAATATCTCCGAGAATCTGCAGCATGTTCCAGAAACCGCTTAAGAACGGCTCAATAATCGACCAAGCGTTTGTTAACACGTCTACTATCGTGGACCATACCGTAGAGAAGATCTCTTTCAAACGGTCAAATGTCGGACTAAGTTCCGTTATTTTTTCGGCGATATATTCGCGGACTTCTCCGAATTTAGTTTTGAGCGATTCAAACGTTCCGTCTCCAAAGAGCTTATCGAATACTCCGCCAAACCCACCTTCTTTAAACGCCGTCATTAATTCGGAGACTTTCGATTTAATTCCATCCACAATTCCATTTACTTTATCTGCGATGCCTGGCGGAAATAGCGCATCTATTAATCCGCTCGTACCTCCGGTTTTAAATGCGGACCACAGTTCCTTTACTTTGCCGATAATACCGTTGATGGCACCACGGAATGATTCGCTATTGTCGTAAAGAGCTTTGAATCCGACGGCCACCGCAGATATTGCTGCGGCAATTAGCGAAATTGGATTCGCAAGAACTGAGATTGTTCCGATTATTGCAAAGGCGCCTAATGCTGCAGTAATTGCTCCGGCAATATAAGCGATTGGCTTCCTCCATTCCCATACGAATTTTCCGAATGCAATAGCTTTGTCTACAAGACTTGCTAATATCTTGTCTAATTTTGCTGCCATTCCGTCTAAATCCATGTTATCGAACGCTTTAACGATTTGCCCTAAGGTTGCACCTAGTTTCGAGTTCCCCATCTTCCCGACTTGCCGCATGAACTTTCCGACTCGTTCGTTTATTTGCGCCCAATATCCGAGGGTCGTCTCTCCCATTGAGGATACCGTTTTTTGGGTAATTCCCATGCCGTCTAGCATCTTATTAATCTCCGATATTTGTTGCGGGATTGCTAACTTTTTAACACGATTTAGCTCACCTTTATTTAGTCCGAAACGTTCGACCATCGATAAACTATCGCCTTGCCACATTTCCTTCAAGGCAAAAGCTGCTCCGTCAGTTCCTTGGGTCGGGTCAAGTACCATAAGACGTTCAATAATCGACCAGGCTTTACCTAAGTCATCAACGTTTTTAGTCATCGCTACTAACGATTTGGATGACGCTAGCATATCGGTAGAGTTAAGTAATGGACTATCAATAGCCATTTTATCAACCATCTTCATGTACGCATTGGACTTTTTGTCGTCATTAAAAATCGCTTTTACTGCGACTTCAGATTGTTCATAGCGTGCTGCATTGCCAATTGTCGCGTCGAATGCTTTAGCTGCGCCTTGTGCCGTTAGATATGCACCGGCTAGTCCAACAAGTGTGCTTTGAGCCCCCTTTAATGACGCACTTAAACCGTTAGAACTTACATGTAATCGGCTAACTTGCGTAGCGAACCCGCCTAGTTTACTCGAAGCTGATGTCGCAGTAGAACCAAGCTGACTAACTGATTTTTTCGTTTTCGATACACCTTCGCTAACAATACGACTTGATTGGTTCATAGTATCCATCATCCGCGTAAGTTTACGCATTTGCGCCGAACCCTGGTCACGCATCTTAAATACGGCTGTTAAATTTATGGCCATTGGATGCGATCAACTCTCTTTGCCACTATTTCCGCTAAACGATCAGCTTGTTGACTTGCTGCGATATATCGTTTGCGTGCGCTCACATCTCCATTTGCATATTCGATTGCAGCATTTAATGCCTCTAATCGCTTTCGAGCGTGATTAGCTTGTACACGGTCACTCACCGCGATAGTTAAGAGTGGCAAACGTAATTGCTCAGCTTGCTTAACTTTTATTTTCGAAATATTACCGTGCAGTCGTTCTACTTCAACGATAAACTTAGCTGCAGCGAATATTACTTCGTTATCGCCTAGTATTTGTGTTACTTCCTGTCTGCGTTGATTTATTTGCATTTCCGTATCCTCCTTGCGTTTTTATGGATAGAAAAAGGCACAACGTCGATTAAAACGTCATGCCTCTTGCGTTAATATTGCGTTATTCAGTTTGTTCCGTTTCGTGCTCTTGTCGTGCGGCTCGTTTAATGTTTGCATATAAAACACGCGAACTTAACGAACCAATTTCACTTGCGACTTGTAATGCGATTGCTACGTCCTGTTGTCGAATTGTACCGTCTTTCAATTTCTGCTTTAATCCAGATTCTAAAACGCGGAAATTAGTGCCTTTACCCTTCGCTTGTTGTGCCATCAATGCTTCTAATTGCTCGTCATATTTACTCATAATTATTTCGCTCCTTTTGTTTTTGTTGTTACTTCTGCGATATATTCGAAATCGTTTGGCTTATGCCCGTTAGTGAATAAACCAACCTGGTTGATTACTTCATGCACCCCATTTGTAACTCCTAGACTCCGCATAACTTTCGCCGAGCTTGTCGGGTGTTCTATCACCATAACCGCACTAGTTTTACCTTCGTAACGATTAGCTTTAGAAATTCCCACCATTTCCTCACGTAAATATCCGTAAGCATCTTCACCATTGCGGTGGTCAATGATACAGCTAATTAACAAATCTCGCGCCATTTTTAATTTTGCGTGTACAATCGGTTCATACTCTGCACGAACCTTAGGCACGAACACGTTTTGATATTCGTCTACTAAGTCGACGGATGAAATAGTCCCTTCCGGTAATGCTGCGTGCGCTAAACGAGCATCACGTTCCCGGCGTGTGACAACCTCTTTTTGTAGTGCAATGTCATCGTCAATTTTAACGAGTTGAGCAGTTGCATCCGTACCGCGCTTAACACTCTCCGTAAACGTATACTCATACTGTGTCTGCAACTCACTTAAACGCGAGCGAGCACTAGTTAAGTCTGCTTGATACTGCGCTAGTTTTGCTGCTCTTTCAGCACCTTCATTTCTGTAATCTTGTAATAATGTAAACTCGTGTTCTTTAATTGCCATCCGATTTAATCCCCTTTGTTTTTAGTATTTGAATAATTTTTTCTAACTTGTCTATACACCATAATCGCCACGTCGGAATAACAGTTTCGTCTTGCTTGTCCAACTCGAATAAATCGACTAGCATTTCCTCGTTACGAGTTATCTGCTCGCGTGTCCCTTCGACTTCTCTGCGATAAATCACCAGGAACTGAGCGCTCATTAAGTCTCGATACAATTCCTGGCTATCCGTCTGCAGCTCGTTTATTTCATACGTATATAAATCGTCTAGCAAGCTAGTTACATCCTCGTAAGGCTTTGAGATTTCGCCAATTACATTAGATATACCGCGCTCATCTGTTTGATAGATTAATAGTGAAATGAACGAAACCTCTCGCAAATTGACAAGTGATAGTAAAGCAAAGCGCATTAGAGTCACTCCTTTCCGTTTGACCATCTAGGGTAATAAATTTAAGCAATTCTTTCGATATTAGCGCTTAAAAATATTTACTCGACTTATTTATTAGGAAGGCTCATAATCGCCGTTTTCGAGCCGTTTTAGTACATTTTTAAGACCCCTATGTAAATTGTCAGGAATCTTGAATTGCACCGCATGTAACTTTCCTGTGTGATCTGTGTACGTGGCCATGACTTTATAACCTTTTCGTTGTTTCAAGCGCCGAATAGCCTCGTTATGTCCCGCACCTACGTATAAAATAAAAAAGCCCGGTATGCGCCAGGCTTCGAAATCTCGGTTATTAGACAGCGGATTGCACCGCCTTTTGTTTCGCCTCATTACGTCGGACCTCTGCAGCCTCGTCGCGTAGGTGACCTATCATCTGCTCAACTTCAATGTCGGTCAGTTTCCGACCAATAAGACCGCCGATAAAACGCTGAACGAACGGTCGTAATAGTTCCGGTTTGAACTGCTCGAGATATTTATCGAATGCTTCTATCGCAAAAATTCCGTTCTTTTTGCCATTACATTTTTTACATGCCGGAAGAACATTTGAAGGAATATTTGCTCCTCCATACGCATTGCCGTCTTTCAGCGGGTAAACATGATCACACGTCGCAACAACACCCTCGTCTTTGAGCGATATACCGCAATATACACAATCTTGCGTGGCTAATTCGGCAATATACTCCCAGGAAACGAGTGGTATTGTATCCCCCGCCCTAGCTGCATAATGTCGAGCACGTACTCTATGAGTCTCGCCATTTCTCTCGCGATGCTTACTACGGCAACTTCGACAAATGTTCTGGTGTCCAGTTTTGCTCTTCGCATCACGTCGGAATAGCTCAATTGCTTTTGTCTCGCTACAAATACGACAAGTAAGCTCTTTACACATTGCGCTCACCTACTTCCACTGCAAGTGCAAGTTTTGTTTCGATGTAAGCTAGTTTTGCGACTAATTGAAGGTATTCTAATGTCATTTCATATCTGCTCCATTTCATTTCAAGTGTTTATATTTACGCTACGCACTCGATTGTGACATCGAGATTTTGTCGCGCAATTACCATTTTCAAGTGGTTCAGTAAAGCTGCGTTCGGATTCTGCTGAGTTGCATTGTATTCGTCTGCAAGTGGCTTACTGTTCGTTTCAACACGTAAAGCTACGTCCTTAAAAGGTTGCAGTACGCGAATGAGCGTCTTAAATGCCGGATAAACTGCATTGCTCTGAGTAAAAGTTTCAGCATAAATGCTTCCGTCTGCCATTTCGATCTGCACGTCATATTCTGCGACGCCGATTTGTGTAATAGTTTGCTTTAGTCTCATTTCTAAGCTCCTCCGAATTGATTAAATTGTGTTCTTATTGCTTGTAACTGCTCACCATTTCCGCCGAATACTACACGTGGGTTTACTGTGATTCCTTTTTGGCGACGGTCATTCGTGTTTTCAAAGAATCCAAACACTACTTTTCCGTCAATTTTCACGCGATTCATCGTCATTTTCAGCTTTGCAGCATTTGCATAACCTAGTAACTCCGCTAAACTTTCAATATTCATCGGTTGTAAGCGCTCAGCGTCCGTTTCATCTGGATTGTGGCAAACGATATTTGTCTCGAAATTTAAAAACGGCAATACCGAGTAGACTAGCGCAAGCTGTCCGACCGTTTTGCCGTTCGATAAATCGTATAAATCACGTACTGTTTTCTTAAACATTCGTGTATGTTGCAAATCCGCTGTGTGCGATTGAATTGACTTAATGTTTCCTCTGAAAAAGACGGTAGGATTCATGTATAGCACCCCTTCCGACTCTGAAATGATACCTTCCTGGCAATAACGACTGAATAGTTCGCGTGCACGTTTGCGACTAAGGCCAGTCAACTTTTCAAAACCTTCATGACTGATTACCTTGCCGTTATCGTATTGCAATCGTCCTGTATTCCATGCGATGTATGTTCCAAGGTACATTAATCGAGCCATGTCAGCGTTATTTAATGAAGGGAAACGTTCAATTATTGTTCGTGACTGCTGAAAGAAGGCGAATACAAAGCCTCCGTTTTCTTCTTCGTGAGAGCCTAACGCCTGTATGGATTCAATAGCTCGGAACTTGGATTCCGTCATTTTTGGTACTAAGTCATGAGTGAATAAATCGCCTAAATATTCGCCAGTGTCTAGGCTGTAAGGCTTGCCGTCTTTTACTACGTAGTTTTGTTTTTGTGCGATAGCCTTACATCGTGTTGTTGGGTTTAATTGTACGAATTGTTTGCCTGCTGATAATGCTGTCATGTCATATCTTCTCCTTTTCTGATTCCGTTTTATTTTTGTAAAGCATCGGCGAGTTCGCCTAGTTCAGCGATAACCCTCGCCAAACGATGCCGTGATTCATCGAATTTTTGAAACGCTTTATTTGCGACCATTGGTGTGAGGCGACGGTCGCCGCGTTCAATAGAGCTTAGCATCGTTGTTGAAATACCTAATTCCTTCGACAACTCGCTTTGTGTTAATCCGAGTGCCTCACGATAATACTTGATTTGAGCTGCGTTCAATTTTGACATTTCCTCACCACCTCTAAACTTGTTGTGTAAATTCCTCAACTACTTAGCAAAATAAAAAAGCCGCCCGAATGGACCGCTTGAATTTATGATATTTACTTCCTCAAACTATATAATGACTTATCGCATAAAGTATGGCTTCCCTTGTATAGGTGTCTAAAACGGCAAATAGTGTATTAGTGGATGAAAGTTTTTACTTCCTCTACATAAGGTAAGGCGCAAAACACGGTATTTGTGTGCAACCTTCCTATAAAATCATTCGATAGTCCTATAATGTATAGCCAACAACTAGCTAAAAACTCAACCTAGCTAATCTGCACGCAACCATCTAAAAACCGCTATTCCACTATTAGACGGAATGACCGCAGTATAAAATTACTTCTCGTCGTCATATGCCGTAGCCCAAGTTGTACCCCAAAACTCGCGAGAACGACGGGTAGTTGCCGATTGGATATCGTCAATATTCTGGGAAGTCGAGCGCTTCTTACCTCCCATTAATTGGCGTTGCTGCGAACGTGCAACCGTCTTTTCTAGGTCATCGGTATTCACGAAATGGCGTTGTTCCGTTTCCATTAATCTTTCATCACTCGACCAAAATCCATACTCATGCGAATAGTGGTTATCGCGAGCCATTTCACGTTTCGTACCGTTCTCAATCGCCTGTTCTCTTCGTTTCAACTTTCGCAAGTAGACGTTTTTACGCGACCTACATTCTTCGGAGCATACGACCGCCGAATTAGGCTTTGAATGATCGTAGAATAAATAACCGCAAGCACAACACGGTCTAACACGCTTATTTTGAAATATTTCCGGTGATTCTTCTTCTAACTCTCGCAACAACAGCATGGCATCGTATATATCGCATCCGTCCAAGTCCAATACGCTTTTCATAAATTCAATTGCGCCAGAACCTGGTAACGCTTCGAACGCCAATTCCTCGATAACTTGACCCTTTTGTATTTTCACAATTTCCCACTCCTTAAAAATTACCTGCCTTTTACGTCCCAAAATCGAAAAATTACCTGCCTTTTACGTCCCGTTGGATAATCACAAAACAACACAATATATAGTTACTTTTGTAGTTAAAAAGCTATGAAATACGCATATATTGTGTATTCAGACATATCACATCGACATCTCGTCTATCTTATCAGTAGTATTACGTTTGGATAACGCCAAATATCAAAGGTAAATAATCAGTAAAGTTTCCGTTTGGTTGGAACAACCTATTAAAACCTTTGCGTCCTCATTTTGCAAAGAACGCAAAATAAGTCCGCGTCTGTCTATTACAATGATATTATTACAATCGCTAGATATCATCAATAATGTAATATCAGATATGGAGCGCTAGCGACATAGAGGATTTATGTGTTAGCATAAAGACTCGTATTATCTTTTATTTCCTTTTACTGTTATAAAGCTAATATTTCATTAAAAGCTTTTCTAATATTACTTAAGTCTTTATCGAGTTTCTCAAAACTAAGTTTTGATTCATCTTTTAAAACACCCGTATGCATGATGTCATTTCTTAATTTATAAACAGAGTTAATCGAATTCCAATACTCAGAATTAATCTCTTTTAGACTGCGAGATTTCAAGCATTTTAGTATTACGTTGTACTTTAGATCCATTAATTTACTGAAAATACTATTTAATTTATCAAAAACTATATCTCCCTCGATTGAAATGTCCTCAATAAACTTTGAAATAAAAGATTCCTGAGCAATTGAAGCAAAAATTATCACATCTTTAAACTTAGAATCGTATAATGCCGATTGTGCTTTATCCAAGAATTGAAAACTGATAGTGTATTCATTTTCTTCTACATTGAAATTCTCAAAAAAATTATCATCAACTTTTTCACTTTCAACTTGATCTATATATGTGTCTAAAAATGTAATATTATATCTCATGTTTCTATCCAATTCATATGTAGGTGCGTAAAAATAGAAAGATGAAAAGATCCCAACCATTTTGTTTATTCGATTAATTGGAATTTCCTCTATCCAAAACATTTTGGTGTTTTCTCTAATAAAACGAAGTACGTGATTTAGCCTGATGGAAATTTCACTCATTATCTCTCTTGCAACATCGTCAGGTACATCTGCAACACTTTCCTCGCATTCAATTTGTTCACCTTCAATTTTTTTTGTTATCTTATTTACTCTGTAGTCTTTATAATTATAGTTTTTTGATATTACTTCTATTAGAATAAACTTACAAACACTTTCCTCGTATTTATCGTTGTAAATATTGTAGTAATCAATATCGTTAAAGAGTAATCTGAGATGAAATTTTTCAAATTCGGGAAAATAAAAATCTTTTTCATAATCTTTCGCTTCATTTAATCGAATAATATAAGGTAATTCAATCCTGCATTGAAATTTAATACTCATTACTATTCCTCCAACACACTCATTTAATTTTTTCCATTTTATCATGAATATGCATATAAAGTTTTACATACTTAACAAAAATAACGGTTCTCACGCTGCAACATGAAAACCGTCATATATAAGAAGCAAGTTCGTTATTCTCTCTGATTAACGGAATGTCGCCAACCACTCCGCTAGTTTAAATCTTTTAAAAAGTCGCCTGTATGTTACGCTAAATACCGTTTGCAACACCGTTGTTATTCTGTGAGCATCGCCAACTGCTCTGATGTATGTAGCGCAATAGAATCCGTCTATGTGCGCTCCGTTGCCTTCACTCAGCGTTGAATCGTCTCCATTTTATCCAACCGTCATGGCAAGTAAGACGTGCCTAAACATCCGTAAAATCGTCATCTGTAGCAAACTCCGTATTATCCACCGTATCAAATTCCTGTATCAGCTTCCGATACCGTAGTTTTTATGTGAAAATTACGTATTAAGCTAATAATTTCGGTGCTTGTGCTAAAAAATATATAAGTTCTGTAGGCTCGCACGTATTCAATTCGGAAAATAACTTAGCAACTTCTTCATTCCATGCGAATAATACTTCATTCTCACCAATATACAAAATTGCATCGTCTGGATATCCCGGTTGCCTGAATACTTCTAAATGCACCTGATCCATAATCCGAGTTCTTTCAACGACGTAACTATAGCCTGGTTCAACTTCAACAATCTGCATCTGTGTAATCATAAAACAACCTCCCGTTTAATTTATCGCTACAAAAACAAATACTATTGCGGCTACATAAAATGCCGTTGCTACGCAATACCACGTTTTTAATTCATCCTCTGAGCCATCTTCTGCAAAGAAATAATTTTCAACCTTCTGCGCTGTGTTAGCTGCTTGTTGCGTGAGTAACTTTACATACGACTTGATATAACTACGTTCAAATGACTGTGACGACGGTTTACGAGCTGTTGATTGCCTCATACGTTCGTCCCTCGCACCATTCCGAACTCTTTTCCTTCGACGATAATTGCGGAATACCAATCGTTGATAATTACAGTAACTTGTTCGCTTAGCTTAATTGTCATACGCTCTTACCTCCGTTTGTTTTACTTCTCGATATTAATATATCGCATATACGATATATCGTCAACACTTATTTACGAATAAGTAATAAAACGATACAATTATGGTTATAATAGCTATGAAGGGGCTGGGTAGTAATGAGAAAAATACATATTAAACTTGCTGACATACTAAAAGAAAGGGGCATGACACAGGCGCAAATTGCGAATTTAGCTGATATTCGACCTAATGCAATCTCAAATTTATGTAGGGGCTATGTTGATCGCTTATCAATCGAACATTTAGAAAAGCTATGTGAGGCACTGCAATTGGCAAGCATAAACGATTTAATTGAATTAGAACCCAACAAAAAAGACGACGGCCAATAACGGCTATCGTCATATTTTTAATAATAGGAGGAGTTACTATGTTGGTACACGAAAGTTATTCATTTAGTCGTTTATTTTTAAATCGCAATCTTGAATTCTTTTTTATTCAAGGAGTAAATAATTCGGATAATTTTGATGAATATTGGGACGGAAGAACTATAGAAGTAATAGGATATGCAGTGATTTATATTGATTTTGAAACAAATAAACAAAGAAATTTCATATATTTAATTGATAATGATAATAAAAAATACAATAACGCAATTAAATATACAAAGAAATTTATCGAACAAATGACTTTATCTGACAAACTTTCCGATAGAGAAAACTTTAAAATTATAAAAACGAAAATAAATGGCCAGGTGGTTTCGGAACCGTATAAAAATTTTATAAAAGTTATTGTGAAAAATGAAATTCCTGAGTTTGTTCTAGACTTGTAAAATAAAACCGAGTGGACAACGCTACGTCTACTCGGTTTTTTTCTTTTTCTTCTTCTTTTTTGGCGCAGTAGGCAATCCGTACTTCTCCGTCTGCTTGCGAACACCCTCCGCAAATTTATCTAACTTCGCTTTGTTATACATTGATAAATCACCTCTCTTTATCAATCCACCCTAGTTAAAAGATATGTAAAGCGTGCTGCACTCTATACTCCAATAACAAAAAAACATCAATATTTATTGTAGATTAACGCTTGACGACCGAACCCGATTTTTCAACAGAATGGCTGATGAAATTAGGAAATTGGCGCAACGTTGTTACCTTACATCTAGCAAACTATTATAAGTAAGTTAGACATAAAGTAACTACGCGATCATTCAACGTCATGGAGTTTCATTGAGGGGTCTAGTCGTCTTGTTTCGTAGAGAACTTTCGTTCTGCGATGCCTCACGTAATTACTGTCCTACGTGTGCGAACTGTCCTTGATTGGTTAGCTTTTGCTAACTGCTTGTCCGCTTGACTGCGCTTACCCTAACCTTAGTTAGCCAGTAAACCACCGTACCGATTATGAGCGTACGCCTCGATTCATCCCAACGGAAACAAGAAACCGCTTTGACAGGGATATATCCGATTTTTTTGCAACGGTCCGGCAACCTTTCCAGGTTATTTTAACGACGAATTAGTGGGCAACCTCGTCGCTACTGCTAAAATGGGTGCACTTAATAGGAGTTGCATCATCGAAAAAATTTCGATATAATGAACCCTAAGTAAACGCTATTGCTGCCAGGCAATTTTTAGCGTAGATATTAAGTTGTAAAGTCGTTAGTGCGTCAACACTAGCGGCTTTTTTCTGTTTAAATATCCAAATTCTCTAGCGGACTATGTTGCCGATACTTCTGCATAACCTCTTTATCTGCGAAATCTAAATAAATCTGCGAGGTTATTTCAACACTTGCATGTCCTAATAATCGAGAAAGTGTCGCTAGGTCACCACCGTTAATTAGATATCTTTTTGCAAAATTATTTCGAAGCAAGTGAGGCGTTACCTCTAAACCAACATCACGACTCCTCAATCTAAACGAACGCTCTACGCCTTCTATACGCAACTTTGTGCCACGATTCGTTGGGAATACGTATGGGCTATCGTTATAGCGATCTTTATAAGCAATCCACGATTTTAGATGCTTACGTGTCTTTTCTGAATAGTAAACAAAGCGCTGCTTACCGTTTTTTGTCTTTCGGAGTAACATCGCATTTCCTCGCAAATCAATATCCGCTGGCACTACCTCTAATAACTCGCTAATTCTTGCGCCAGTATCAAAAATGATGCGCGCTATTACCCAATCACGATACTGGTCGAATTTACTTACGTCGAAAGAACGGAAAAACTGTTTTAGTTCATTATCTTCGAGCATAACTTTGATTTTTCGCTCCGGTTTAACATTCTTAACGTCTTTCAACGGATTTTTGCGAATCATCTGTTCGTTGTATAAATACGAATAGAACGCCTTTATGTTACGCACATAATTTGCTATTGTCGTCTTGCTAACAGGTTTGCCGTAATCACCGCGTCGCTCCGGATAGTTAACAGGCGTTTCTGCAGCACTTACTTGAAACTTGCCCCTTTCTTCGATTGAACGGATATAAGCCTTTATGTGCTCCGTTGTGACGCTCTTAACGTCAGTAATATCGAAGGTATCCTCCAAATATCGCGCAAATAGTTTTAAAGTTTGTTCATATGAACTTAGCGTTTTCTTTGATAGACCTTTAGCGGAACAATCCAACATATAACGGTCAATTTCGATTAAAAACGTACTTAATGACATAAAAAAATACGCCCCCCTAAACAGCGTTAAAAACTGTTTAAAAAAGCGTCATCATATACGTAATATAATCGTTATATATAATAAGTTTACCGGCTATTCTCCGCTAGCCTATCGTCCACAAACGCAGTCATACCGCGTTTAACTCGCCATCATATCAATGCGAATCTTGTCTGCAATCATGGCGATGAATTCACTATTTGTCGGCTTGGATTTTAAATGATGTACCGTGTATCCAAAGCACGTTCAACTCGTGATGGTGTTGTATTGAACTTTTTAGCGATTTCTGGATATAAAATTTTCGTCACAGAGCCTAATAACTCGATATCTTCGAACACCATTTGGATAGCTTCTCGCAAATAAGAGTAACCTTTAATATGAGCAGGAACGCCGATTTCTTTAATAATGGCTGTTATCGTGCTATCTAATTGATGTTGATTCAATTTTTGAGGTGCCGCTGGTTGTAAAACACTTGTCTTTTTAGGAAGTGTAGCCTTCTGCCCTGCACAATGTAAGATTTTTTGAACCAATTGATCAAATTCAAATGGCTTTAGCATGAAATAGGATGCACCTAAATCTACAGCCTGTTTCATCACATCTTCTTGGCCAAAAGCAGTTAACATTATCACTTGAATTGATGACATTCGTTCATTTTGATACATCGACTCTAAAACAGCTAACCCATCAAGATGCGGCATTATTATATCTAGTAGCAAAATATCTGGTGTGAATTCTTCTAGCATTTGTAAACAAATTTTCCCGTTTGAAGCAGTTGCAATTATTTCAATTTCAGGATGCCCTTGAAAATACTGCTCCATCGTTTTTAACAACTCACGATTATCATCTGCAATCGCTACTTTAACCTTTGTCATTTAAATTCCTCCTTTTGAACTGTGCTTTGAATTACCCCAAAGCGTCACCTATCCCCTAATGCAATTTTTGCACACTTTGGAATTTTCGACATTTTCGTTTTAAAAACCTTTTCAATTTCCAAAAATGAGTATGTAGTCCGATACTTTCTTTTTATATCGACAAGTTATGATAAATACCTGCAAAGCTTCGAATGCTTATATCCTTTATTTTAGTGAAAAAACGGAGATAAAACTACAGTTTTTTTAAAGTGTCGCTAATCGCTTCATAAATAAACGAAATACTTGATGAACAAAATATTTTTATGAAAGAATGGAGCTACCTTTTTGGCAGCTCCTTCGTTTAAGATGATTTTTTTAACATTTCTGCTACTGTAAGCGCTGCTCCCTTTTTTGGCTCCTCCACAAACATATGTGTAACCGCACCTACAAAACGACCGTCTTGAATGATAGGACTGCCACTCATCCCCTGCAAAATACCACCTGTTTTTTCAATGAGTTTTTTGTCAGTTACTATAAATTCAAGGCGTTCATTTTCAACCTTGGTAATTTCAATTGAAAAAGTTTCTACCTTACTGCCCTCAATAGCAGTATAGATTTCAGCCTTCCCTGTTTTTATATCCTTTTCATGCATAATTTCAATTGCTTTAGGCAAACTTTGTTGATAACCGTCTTCCCAACGGCCAAAAATTCCATAAACTGTATTTTTATCGATACTTCCTAATCGATTATGTTGTTTTTCAATGGAGGATATTTTATAGCCAGGCTGACCAGGTATGCTTTTACGAATTTGTTGAATCGAAGCTAAAAAAATGGAGCCAGCATGGAAAATAGGGGCTTCTTGTAACGTTGAATCAACGATTTGGTGGCCTAATGCACCGTAATTTTTTGTCTCTGGATCAATGTATGTCAATGTTCCTACTCCATCTGTTTCATCTTTTAGAAAGGAAATAACATGTTCTGCTTCTTGCTCCTGTAAATCAAGTGTCATTTCTTTTCCTTCACTTTTTATCGTCCATTTCTGTTGTCCTTGCCGAGCAACAGCTTTTTTGGCATCTACAAGTGTTTTTACTGTAATATCATTTATTTTTTCAATTACAGCGCCTCCTTTCATCCACTGATTGGAAGCTAACAGCACATCATGTGCTACAAATACATGTGATAGCTGAAGTTGAATACCAATTGCTTCGCCCATCGGAATTAGCTTTTTTGCGGCAAAAGCCTTTACGGGCATGAATAATAAAACGATGAGCATAGGCAAAATGACAAATTGACGCCAACGACGATACATACGACACCTCCTTTTTATTTTTGTCCTTTTACTATGTGTTTTTGTGGCGTTCTTATAAGCGGTAAATATTTGCGCAAAAAGAAAAAACCCAGAAACAACAGTGTTTCTGGATTCTTTTGCTATCTCATTTGTTTTTTTCGTGCATTCGCCATTTTTAAGAGCTCTGTGGCGTGTTGCAACGTTAAATCTGTAATTTCCGCTCCAGACATCATGCGACTGATTTCTTCAATACGAGCGTTCGTATCTATTTCCAGCAATGACGTAAATGTTCGATCATGCTCGACTTCTTTTTTAATAAAATAGTGATGATCGGCCATCGCAGCCACTTGCGGTAAATGCGAAATACATAAAACTTGAGAATTAACAGATATTGCAGCAATTTTTTCTGCGATTGCTTGTGCTACACGACCACTTACACCAGTATCTACCTCATCAAATATAATAGATGTTATGCCATTTGAGGATGAGAAAATCGTCTTTAACGCAAGCATCATACGCGATAATTCTCCACCAGAAGCAATTTTCGGTAAAGATTTTGGCGGCTCGCCTACATTCGTAGAAATATAAAAAATTACTTGGTCTTTGCCATTTGCATCAAAGTAAGGCAATTCATCAAAATTAACAATGAATTTTGCTTTTTCCATATGTAATTCACGTAGTTCGGCCATAATAGCTTCACTTAAATTATGTGCAGCGTCCTTTCGAACAGTAGAAAGTTCTGCAGCAAGTTCATTTAATGCTGCTTCCATTTCCGATACTTTTCGTTCTTTTACTTGTAAAATTTCGTCTCGATTTAAAAGCTCATTTAACTCTGTTTTAATTTTATCGTAATACGCTAATATTTCTTCAACTGTTGAACCATATTTACGTTTCAAATTTTGTATTAAGGCTAAACGTTGCTCAACTTCATTTAATCGAGCCGGATCAAATTCTAATTCATCCAATACATTTTTGACCTGGTAAGCAGCATCCTGTAATGCATAAAATGCAGTCGTGACAGTTTCTGAAGCTTCTTTAAATTGCTCGTCAATTGTCGCAGCATCCTCTAATGCACCCATCGCATTGCCAATCCAGTCAAGGCCTTTAGAATCACCCTGAATAGCTTCATATGCCGCACTCGAGCGTTCGAAAATTTTATTAAAATTCATTAAACGGCGACGTTCATCCAGTAACTCATCTTCCTCGCCAAGTTTTAAATTGGCATCCTCTAGCTCTTTCATTTGGAATTGGTACAAATCAATACGTTGTGCCATTAACTGTTCGTCAATTGAAATCGAAGCTAATTCTTTTTTTAATGAACGATATTCTTCGTATTGAGAACTGTACAAATTTTGAATAGGTGTCAGTTGTTCCTCAGCAAAATGGTCAAGTAAATAAATATGCTGTTTCTCATCCATAAGCTCTTGATTTTCATGCTGTCCATGAATATCGATAAGGCTAGAGCCAATATCACGTAGTACAGATAATGGCACTAGTTTGCCGTTTACTCGACAAACACTTTTTCCAGTATCATTTAAATCACGGCGCAAAATAATGGTATCTTCTTCTATTTCTATGCCTGCCTCTTCAAGTTTCTTATAAACAGGATGCCCCGAACTTGAAATTTGAAATAAACCACCTAATTCAGCCTTTTTAGCTCCATGACGAATAAATTCGGAATTGCCTCGGCCGCCAGCAAGTAAATGTACGGCATCGATAATAATTGATTTTCCTGCACCCGTTTCACCTGTTAAAACTGTTAAACCATCTAAAAAACTAACTGTTAAATCCTCAATGATGGCAAAGTTTCGAATACTAAGCTCTCTTAACACAAATTGTCACCTCTGTATCAAATTACCCTGCTATTTTACAGCATTTCTAATAAGCGATTTTTTGTATTTTCACGCTCATCTTCGTTACGACAAATAATTAAAATAGTATCGTCTCCAGAAATAGTACCTAAAATTTCAGGCCAATCTAAATGGTCAAGTAGTGATGCAATAGCATTGGCATTACCAGGAAGAGCCTTCATAACTAAAAAGTGTGATGCACCATCAATGCTGACAAAAGCATCAGCTAACGCACGGTGTAATTTTTGTATTGGATTGAAACGTTGGTCTGCGGGCAAGCTATATTTATAGCGTCCATCCTGCAAAGGTACTTTCACAAGATGAAGCTCTTTAATATCACGTGATACTGTTGCTTGTGTCACATTATAGCCTGCATCCTTTAAAAAATCGACTAAATCATCTTGTGTTTCAATTTCATGATTGGCAATAATATCCCGAATTCGTATATGCCTCTGTCCTTTATTCATGTCGGTCACCTCTTATAAATAGTTGAATATTTGTATATTTACACTACCATTTTAAACATAAAAGCACAAGAAAAAACACGGCTCTGTAAATGAGCACGTGTTATTTTAGTGCACTATGCGCTTCTTCAACGAGTGCATTAAAAGCTGTATATGCAGGAATTTCTTCATCACCTATAGGATTCACTAAATGGAATAAAAATTCAATATTTCCCTCGCCCCCTGTAATTGGTGAAAACGAAGCATCCTTAACGACAAAGCCAACCTCTGTCGCCATTGCAGCAGTTTTTTCTAAAACTTCTAAATGTACTTTTTTATCACGAACAATGCCTTTTTTACCGACTTTCTCTTTCCCAGCTTCAAACTGAGGCTTCACTAATGCCATTACATCGCCACCTGGCATTAACAAAGTTTTTAAGACAGGTAAAATAAGCGATAGTGAAATAAAGCTAACATCAATTGTAGCAAAGTCTGGCAAGCCCTCTGTTAAATCTGGCGCTGTCGTATAGCGGAAATTTGTTTTTTCCATGACAGTTACACGTTCATCAGAACGGATCTTCCATGCTAGTTGGTTAGAACCAACATCTAATGCATAGCAATGTCTTGCACCATGCTGTAATGCGCAATCTGTAAATCCTCCTGTAGAGGAGCCAATGTCAAGCATTAGCTTCCCCTCTACAGACATATCAAAAATTTGTAGCGCCTTTTCAAGCTTCAAGCCGCCACGACTAACATATTTTAAATCAGAGCCTTTTACTTGTAGTGGTGCATCTATAGCAATTTTTTCCCCCGCCTTATCGATGCGAGTTTCATTAGAAAAAACAAGCCCTGCCATAATAGAGCGCTTTGCTTTTTCTCGTGTTTCGCATAGTCCACGCTCTACAAGTAAAATGTCTACACGTTCTTTTGGTTGTTTTGTCATTATTTATTTAAACCTACTTGCTGTTTTTGTTGAAGTAACACATGCAGACGTGCCACTGTATCCTCAGCCGTCATATGAATTTCAGCGAGAAGCTGATCTACATTACCATGCTCAATAAAATGATCAGGTATTCCCATACGATCAATTATTGCACTTAAATAGCCATGGTCATGGGCAAATTCTAATACACCACTACCAAAACCACCTTGTAGTACTGCCTCTTCAATCGTCAATATTGGCTTACGGCTTGTTAATATACGGTGAAGCATATCCTCATCCATTGGTTTAATGAAACGTGCATTGACTACTTCTATCTCAACACCTTGCTGCGCTAAAATATTGGCTGCTTCCATTGCCATAGGAATCGTCGTACCAAAGGTTAAAATCGTTGCATCTTTCCCTTCACGTAACACTTCCCAGCTACCAATTGGTAACGCCATAAGCTCATCATCTAACGGAACGCCTATACCATTGCCTCGAGGATATCGTAATGCAATTGGACCACCATCATAGTCAATGGCTGTTTTCACCATATGCTGACCTTCATTTTCATCTTTTGGCATCATAATTGTCATATTTGGTATATGACGAAGGAATGCAATATCAAATACGCCTTGATGTGTTTCACCGTCCGCACCAACTAAGCCTGCACGGTCAATTCCTATAAAGACATTTAAATTTGGACGTGCGATATCATGTAGTACTTGGTCATAGGCACGTTGCAGGAATGTTGAGTAAATGGCTAAAAACGGCTTCATGTTTTGTGTCGCTAAACCTGCCGCCATCGTTGCTGCATGTTGTTCAGCAATCCCTACATCAAAGAAACGTTCTGGGAAATCCTTTTGAATCCCTTGTAATTTTGAACCTACTGGCATTGCTGGCGTGATCGTGACAACGCGTTTATCCTCATGAGCAATTTTGCGGACAGTCTCAGCAATCAAGCTACTCCATGCTGGACCTTTCACCTCGGACTTTACAAAGGCACCGTTTTCAATTTTATACGGACCTGTCCCATGCCAATTCCCAATTGTATCGTCTTCAGCAGGTTTATAACCTTTACCTTTTTTCGTAATGACATGAACGAGCACTGGCCCTTTCACTTTTTTAGCTTGTGATAATGTTGACTCAAGAGCATCGAAATCATGTCCATCAATCGGACCAAGATATTTAAAGCCTAGCTCCTCAAAGAACACACCCGATACTACTAAATATTTTAAGCTATCCTTTAAGCGCTCAGCAGTTGTAGCAAGCTTACCGCCTAGCACCGGGATCTTATTAATGAGCGATTCCAGCTCTTCTTTAGCTTTTGAATATTCTTTAGCTGTACGAAGACGCCCTAGTACACTGTGTAGCGCTCCGACGTTTGGAGCGATTGACATTTCATTATCATTTAAAATGACAATCATATTTGTTTTAGCATGGCCGATATGGTTTAATGCCTCCAGCGCCATACCGCCTGTTAAAGCTCCATCTCCAATAATTGGTATCACGAAGCTCTTTTCTTTTTTGATATCTCGCGCTGCTGCCATACCCATGGCTCCTGACAAAGATGTCGAGCTATGACCTGTCTCCCACTCATCATGTTCACTCTCCACACGCTTTGGAAAACCACAAAGCCCTTTGAACTGACGTAATGTATCAAATTGATTTGCACGACCTGTCAAAATTTTATGCACGTAAGCTTGGTGGCCAACATCCCATAAAAACTTATCTTGTGGACTGTCAAACATTTTATGGAGCATAATCGTTAGCTCCACAACACCTAGGTTCGGTCCGATATGACCACCCGTGACAGAACATTTTTCGATTAAGAAGGTACGAATTTCTTGTGCAAGTCGCTCAAGACCCTTCTTATCTAAGTTTTTTAAAAAGGCTGGACTAGTTATATTATTTAAATCCACCTTTCTCACACACCTTTTCAATAAATTATTCACCGTAATTGTGTTTCCACTATTATAACAGTGTTATTAATATGCTAAAAGTACGAACACTTTATTGTTTGCACATTGGCAAACGCCTTCACCTATTCTAGCATATTATGTGCCTTTAACGCCTTGTTTTTCCCCTAGTTTTTACGATGTACAATATAGGCTGCAAACTCACGTAATAAGCTGGCATCTACTTCCAATTTATCTAGTGCGTTAATGGCATGCTGATAATGCTCAGCAAGCTTTTCTTTTGCCCCATCTAAAGATAATAGAGCTGGGTATGTGCTTTTATCACTTGCTACATCTTTACCTGCAGTTTTACCTAGTTCTTCTGTAGTGCCCTCAATATCTAAAATATCATCTTGAATTTGGAAGGCAAGACCGATATGATGCGCATATTCCTTTAAAGTTTCGCGTTCTTCTTGCATGACATCAGCTAACACTGCTCCCGCTTCAATACTAAATCGTAAAAGAGCGCCCGTTTTATTGATATGGACATGCTCAAGTTCAGCTATGTTTAACTGACGCTTCTCACCTTCCATATCGAGTACTTGACCCCCAACCATACCTTCTGCACCAGCTGCTTTACTTAACAGATTAACTAATTCAATGCGTTTTTCAGCTGATACATCCATGCGTGCTAAAATGCCAAACGCAAGTGTATTCAATGCATCGCCTGCAAGTGTCGCTAATGCTTCACCATAAACTTTATGATTTGTTGGCTTTCCTCTACGGAAATCATCATTATCCATACTTGGTAAATCATCATGGATTAATGAATACGTATGGATGACTTCAACTACAGATCCTACCGTTAAACCATCCTTCAAATCCTTATTGTAAAGTTCAAGAACAGCCAATACGAAGAGTGGGCGAATACGTTTACCTCCTGCTTTTAATGAATAAAGCATGGATTCTTTTAAATTGGCTGGTGCATCAATTTTCTCGACTAGTGCAAACATTTCAGCTTCAACTTGAGGTATGTTGCTTTCAATAAAATGTTTTAATTGCTCGTTCATTTTTTAGTTCTCTCCCTTTAGTGGATCAAATGCCGTAGTCTCACCTGTCTCTTGGACAATAGAAATTAACTGCTCCTCAGCATGTTGCAGTTTGCTATGGCAAAATTGTGATAGCTCCATACCTTGTTTATATAAATCAATCGCGTTTTCTAAAGGTACATCACCTTGCTCTAACTGACGGACAATTTCCTCAAGTGCCGTCATTGCATCTGCGAAAGTTTGTTGTTTCTCTGCCACAATTATTCCCCCTCATTTTTCGGCAAGATCTTTACCACATCTGCAATAACCTTTCCATCATGGAAGGAAAGTGTTAATTGATCCTGTGGCTTTACATCAACTGCTGATTTTAACATTTGATTATTTTTATAAGCTACCGTAAAGCCCCTTGTTAAAATGGCAAGTGGATTTAATGCTTCTAAAGTTCTGACAGTTGCTTCAAATTGTTGTTTTTGTTTCGTTACATAATGAGTTGCAGCACGAGTTAGTTGTTGGACGTGAGTTTCTAGCTCTCGTTGATGGAAAGCTAATGCCTTTTTGGGCGAGTGCTGCTCTACCGCACTATGTAGTTGTTGAAACCGCGCTGTTTTCTTCATCAAATCGACCTGCATGGCTTTTTGTAATCCCGTTTCAAGTTGTGCTAGCCTTTCAGTAAATGGTCGATATAGGCGTTCTGGCATTGACAACGGATAAGATTGTTGGAGCTTATTTAGACGCTGACGTTCTGCCATAAGTTGCGCTCTTACGATTTGATGCAGTTGTGATTTTTGTGTAAGCACCCGTTGAAATAATTCTTGTTGATCAGGTACAGCCATTTCAGCCGCTGCAGTTGGTGTCGGAGCGCGCAAATCAGCTACATAATCCGCGATAGTCGTATCGGTTTCATGACCTACTGCGCTAATAATAGGGATACGGCTTCCAAAAATCGCTCGTGCAACAGCTTCCTCATTAAAAGCCCATAAATCCTCAATTGATCCACCGCCACGCCCTACAATCAGTACATCGCAACTCGCATCGTTATTTGCTCGTTCAATATTTTGAACAATATTCGGCGCTGCTTGCGCTCCCTGTACAAGGGTTGGATAAATAAAAACTTCAGCAAGTGGATAGCGTCTCTTTAATGTAGTACAGATATCTCGAATGGCAGCGCCTGTTGTCGACGTTAAAACACCGATTTTTTCTGGAAACCTCGGAATTGGTTGTTTCCACTCAGGTTTAAAAAGCCCTTCTTGTTGTAACTGCTCTTTCAGTTGGTTAAAGGCAACAAACAAACTACCAATTCCATCTGGTTGCATTTCCTGTACATATAATTGATATGTACCGTAGCCTTCATAAACGTTTACATCTCCACGGATAAATACTTGCATACCTTCCTTTGGTTCAAACGCTAATTTTGTGGCTGCTGTTTTAAACATGGTAGCCGCAATTCGTGCTCCATCATCCTTTAATGTAAAATAAATATGCCCTGATTGATGAAGTTTGACATTGGATAGCTCTCCCTTTACATAAACTTCACGTAAATGCGGATCAGCATCAAATTTCCGTTTAATATATTTTGTTAATGCTTTTACAGTTAAATAAGAAGCAGATGACATTTTTCCGGCTCCTTTACTAAAATCAAGTTTTTCACAAAACTACACCTATCATAACATTTTTTATTGCCCATGACGTGTCAAAATACAGTTTCGGTTGAAAAAACGACTGTCTTGGATAGAATTGAAAACCTTACTATAACATATCTTAAGATTTCATATTAGATAAAGTATGTCTTTTCGACGAAATAAGCGGTGGAGTTGCGTTTTGATTGAGCGTTTCCCTGGGGGGCGGATTTATCTACAGGGGGGCTGATTGAACCGCTAGAGCGACGGTATGAAAATGAAGCGACGGATTGAAACGACTGAGCGACGTATGAAAATGAAACGACGGATAAAACAGGCTGAGTGACGGGAAGAACCCCGGCGACGGTATGAAAGCGAAACGACGGATAGCCCTGTCAGAGTGACGGATTGAAACGACGGAGTGACGGTATGAAAATGAAACGACGGATTGATCTGCTGAGGCGACGGATTTAACAAGCCATGTGACGGGAAGAACCCACGGAGCGACGGTATGAAAGCGAAACAACGGATTGATCTGCTGAAGCGACGGATAAAACAGGCCGAGTGACGGTATGAATCCCCGGAGCGACGGTATGAAAATGAAACGACGGATTGATCTGCCGAAGCGACGGATTTAACAAGCCATGTGACGGGAAGAACCCACGGAGCGACGGTATGAAAGCGAAACGACGGATTGATCTGCCGAAGCGACGGATAAAACAGGCCAAGTGACGGTATGAATCCCCGGAGCGACGGTATGAAAATGAAACGACGGATTGATCTGCTGAAGCGACGGATTTAACAAGCCATGTGACGGGAAGAACCCACGGAGCGACGGTATGAAAGCGAAACGACGGATTGATCTGCCGAAGCGACGGAT
>NZ_JAQZSD010000052.1:0-31743 GCF_028674935.1 Lysinibacillus sp. CNPSo 3705
CACTTATAGTTCTTTCGTATGAAAAATATTTAATATTCCTCATTTTAACAATTTCACCCCGTTTCAAATGATAAATTAATATTTAATTGTACAAAAGAATCTCTTTTAAAACTCATTTATAATCGCTCGTGCACCTTTTTCTTTATTCGGAGGTTTTTCATTCACAAAGCTGTCAAAAATGATTATAATAGCAATGTAAGCGATTAACTTAATGGTTCATATGAGCAAAAAACGTAAATGCGAGCTAATAACTGCATTTACCACTAAAAAATATATTATGAGGGAGCGATAATTTATGTCAGCAACTAAAGGCTTAGAAGGTATCGTAGCAGCGGAATCTAAAATCAGTTCAATTATCGATGACACACTTACATATGTTGGTTACAACATTGATGATTTAGCAGAGAATGCGTCATTCGAAGAGGTAATTTATTTATTATGGCATACTCGTTTACCAAAAGCGGACGAGCTAGCTGAATTAAAACAACAATTGGCAGATAACATGTCTATTCCACAAGCAATTGTAGAGCAATTCAAAACATACCCACTTTCAACTGTACATCCAATGGCTGCACTACGTACTGCAGTATCTTTACTTGGTGTATTCGATGAAGAAGCGGATGTTATGGATACAGAAGCTAACTACCGTAAAGCAATCCGTTTACAAGCTAAAATTGCTACAGTAGTTACTGCATTTGCGCGTGTTCGTAAAGGTTTAGAGCCAGTTGCGCCAAAACCAGAATTAGGATATGCAGCAAACTTCTTATACATGCTGAAAGGTGAAGAGCCAGCAGCAATCGAAGTGGAAGCATTCGACAAAGCATTAGTATTACATGCTGATCACGAATTAAATGCATCTACATTCACAGCACGTGTATGTGTAGCTACATTATCAGATGTTTATTCTGGTGTAACTGCAGCTATCGGTGCATTAAAAGGACCACTTCATGGTGGTGCAAATGAGCAAGTTATGAAAATGTTAACTGAAATCGGCTCACTAGAAAACGTTGAATCTTATATTCAAAATAAATTAGATAATAAAGAAAAAATCATGGGCTTCGGTCACCGTGTATACCGCAAAGGCGACCCACGTGCACCACACTTACGTGTAATGTCACAAAAATTAACTGAGCTAACTGGTAAACCAGAGCTTTATGAAATGTCAGTTAAAATCCATGACATGATCGTAGAACAAAAGAAATTACCTGCAAACGTAGACTTCTTCTCTGCGTCAGTGTATGATTCTTTAGGTATTGATCATGACCTATTCACACCAATTTTCGCAGTGTCACGTACTTCTGGTTGGGTAGCTCATATTTTAGAGCAATATGCTAACAACCGCCTAATCCGTCCACGTGCAGAGTATGTTGGACCAGGCATGCAAAAATATGTTCCAGTCAGCGAGCGCTAATTCGGAAAATATGCTAGAATATTTGGGACTGTGTTACTGAAAACACAGTCCTATGATTATGAATTTAGGAGGCAACATCAATGTCAAACAAAATTGTAGTTGAAAATGGCGTACTTAATGTACCAAACAATCCAGTAATTCCTTTCATCGAAGGTGATGGAATTGGTCCAGATATTTGGGCTGCAGCATCACGCGTAATCGACGCAGCTGTAGAAAAAGCTTACAACGGTGAAAAGAAAATCGAATGGTTAGAAGTTTTAGCTGGTGAAAAAGCATTCAACCAAACTGGTGAATGGTTACCACAAGAAACTTTAGACAAAATTAACGAATACCTAATCGCAATCAAAGGTCCTCTTACTACGCCAATCGGTGGTGGTATCCGCTCTCTAAACGTAGCATTACGTCAACAGCTTGACCTATATGTATGCTTACGTCCAGTACGTCACTTTGATGGAGTACCTTCTCCAGTTAAACGTCCAGAAGATGTTGATATGGTTATCTTCCGCGAAAACACAGAAGACATCTACGCTGGTATTGAATTCGAATCTGGTTCTGAACAAGCACAAAAAATCATCAACTTCCTACAAACTGAATTTGGTGTTAACAAAATCCGCTTCCCAGAAACTTCTGGTATCGGTGTAAAACCTGTATCTAAAGAAGGTACTGAGCGTTTAGTACGTTCTGCTATCGAATACGCTATTAATCATAAACGCCCATCTGTTACTTTAGTACACAAAGGTAACATCATGAAATTCACTGAAGGTGGATTCAAAAAATGGGGTTATGAATTAGCTGAAAAAGAATTTGCTGATCAAACATTCACTTGGAACCAATATGATGCTATTAAAGCTGAACAAGGTGAAGAAGCAGCAAACAAAGCACAAGCTGACGCTTTAGCAGCTGGTAAAATCTTAGTTAAAGATTCTATCGCTGATATCTTCTTACAACAAATTTTAACTCGTCCAAATGAGTTCGACGTAGTTGCTACAATGAACTTAAACGGTGACTATATCTCTGACGCATTAGCTGCTCAAGTAGGTGGTATCGGTATCGCTCCAGGCGCAAACATTAACTATGTAACTGGACACGCGATCTTCGAAGCTACTCACGGTACAGCTCCAAAATATGCTGGTCAAGATAAAGTAAACCCATCTTCAGTATTACTTTCAGGCGTATTAATGCTTGAGCACTTAGGATGGCAAGAAGCAGCTGACATGGTTACTAAATCTGTAGAGAAAACAATTTCTTCTAAAGTTGTAACTTATGACTTCGCTCGTTTAATGGACGGCGCTACAGAAGTAAAATGTTCAGAATTCGCTAATGAATTAATCAAAAACCTATAATTTTCTATTTTAAATAGAAATTATAGTTAAAGCGGAAGTATATTCTGCCGATATAATTAGGGTGAAATGTAAATTTCTATTGACCTTAGCTTAATAAAATATTTACAATGAACTTGTTTAATCGAGGGAGGAGAATTTATTCTCCTCCCTTTTTTAAATTCTTTCAGTCGGTGTTTAAACATCCGCTGAAAGAAGCCTCCGGCGGATGTCACGGAATCGGAAAGGAGTTCTTTGCGCTTGCACAAAACCTGTTCCTGACACAATTTATGCCGAGGCATAATTGATTATATAACCTAATTTTAAAGGAGCGTATTCGAATGTCTCTGAAACGAAAAAAAATCTCAGTAATCGGTAGCGGTTTTACTGGCGCTACTGCAGCATTTTTAGCAGCTCAAAAAGAACTTGGTGATGTAGTGTTAGTGGATATTCCTCAAGCTGAAAATCCAACAAAGGGTAAAGCTTTAGATATGTGGGAAGCTGCACCGGTGCAAGGCTATGATTCTTATGTTAAAGGTACTTCTAATTATGCAGATACTGCAGATTCTGATGTAGTCATCATCACTGCTGGCGTTGCACGTAAACCAGGTATGAGCCGTGACGATCTTGTTCAAATTAACCAAGATGTAATGAAAGCTGTTTCTAAGGAAATTGCTAAATACTCACCAAATGCAACAATCCTCGTTCTTACAAACCCAGTTGATGCAATGACTTACACAGTATTCAAAGAAACTGGTTTCCCTAAAAATCGTGTAATAGGTCAATCGGGTGTACTTGATACAGCTCGTTTCTGTGCGTTTGTAGCAGAAGAACTGAATATCTCAGTAAAAGACATCACAGGTTTTGTGTTAGGTGGTCATGGCGATACAATGGTGCCACTTACTCGCTACTCATTCGCTGGTGGTATTCCATTAGAATCATTAATTCCAGCAGATCGTCTTGAAGAGATAGTAGACCGTACACGTAAAGGTGGCGCTGAAATCGTTAACCTCCTTGGTAATGGTTCGGCATATTATGCTCCTTCAGCGG
Organism: Lysinibacillus sp. CNPSo 3705; assembly: GCF_028674935.1. NCBI lineage: Bacteria > Bacillati > Bacillota > Bacilli > Caryophanales > Bacillaceae > Lysinibacillus > Lysinibacillus sp. CNPSo 3705. Next base: position 3,781 of record NZ_JAQZSD010000052.1, read on the forward strand.
CGCTTATTGAAATGGCGGAAGCGATCATTAAAGACCAAAAACGTATACTTCCATCTATTGCCTACTTAGAAGGCGAATATGGCTACAATGATTTATATCTAGGTGTTCCGACATTATTAGGTGCAAATGGTATAGAAAAAATCTTTGAGCTTGATTTAACAGACAAAGAAAAAGCAGCTTTAGATAAATCGGCAGAGGCTGTCCGCGACGTTATGAAAGTTTTAGCTTAATAAAAGTTTATGAAATCGAGTGGGATTCATTCCTACTCGATTTTATGTTGTTGAAAAAACGATTAATGTCAATATTAAAGTATGACTCTTTGGCAAAGTGAGGGGTTGATTTCTGTTCCGATTATGCGCTTTGTTGCTTATCAGTGTTAGAAGTCTTTTCGTTCGATTATGGTAGTAGCCATGGCAATTATAAATGTGCTTCTAAGTATGGTTTTGGCTAACGATTCAAGAGAGTAGAGGCTTCAATGTCAAGTTGTAAATATTCATACACATGAATGTTTAAGTGAAAGTGTACATACTAAGACAAACAAAAATGTGCATCACGATGCGAATATTTAAAGCCTTGAAATACATAAATGAATAAGAAACTCTACGCTATCGCTGATTGTAGTGGAAGGATACTCGACTCCCGTGGGAAAGCGAGACAGGCGAGACCCTGCACGGAGCGAATGTTTTCTGTGCGAAAGCGTAGTGCTAACGCAGCGGCAGCAACAACAGCGGAGGAAGCGGCTCGGCGCTCGCCCACAGGAAAGCGAGTAGCCTGGAACGGAAATCACCCCCACGCTAGGGTACTAAACTTTCATCAATTTTGAAGTAATGGTAACTGTCGCACAGTCGAACTCCTTTTGATAAAGATAAAAAAGGTTATTCTGCTTTTCGTTGTACTTTTGGAATAAAATTGATACTATGAAGGTATATGATAGAAAAGGGGTTGGCGTATTTTTGCTTCAAAAAAACAGTAAGCTTGGTCTCACTATTGATGAAGTTACAGTTGGCGAGAAGATTCATATTACCGAGAAAATAGAAGATAAGGATTTACTGCTTTATTTAGGACTTACGAATGATAATAATCCGCTTTATATTCAACATGATTATGCAGCGATGACGCCTTTTCAAAAGCCAATCGTACCAACAATTATGTTAAATGGCATTATTACTTCAGCAGTGTCAAAGTATATTCCTGGACCAGGTGCACGAATTATTGAGCAACATATAAAATATTTAGAACCGCTCTATCATTATGAATTATTTGATACTCTTTTAGAGGTAACGGAAGTAAATAAATTACAAAATACAATTACTGTATCGGTACACTCTTATAATGAGCAGAAGCAGCTTATGATTGAGGGTACTTTGCTGGTGACACCACCACTTGCTTTATAGACGTCTTGAGATTTGAAATGGGGGTTTCAAATCACTAACGGAGGCTTTATACATGACAAAAACGATTTTAGTGGTAGAAGATGAATTTTCGATTGCAACATTATTGAAATATAATTTAGAACAGGCTGGATATGTTGTAGAAACAGCTGCGGACGGTCAAGAGGGTCTAGATAAGGCAATCGATTTACAACCCGATTTAATTTTATTAGATTTGATGCTTCCAAGGCTTGATGGTATGGAAGTTTGTAAACAGATCCGTCAGCAACGTATGAATACACCTATTATTATGCTAACAGCAAAGGATGATGAGTTCGATAAAGTACTTGGTCTAGAGCTAGGAGCAGACGATTATATGACAAAGCCCTTTAGTCCGCGCGAAGTGTTAGCACGGGTAAAGGCGGTTTTAAGACGTTTTACACAAAATGTAGTACCTGAAGAGAAGAATGCGCCACAAGAGAAAATGTTTGAATTTGGTCAATTGCGTGTCTTTCCAGAACGATTTGAAGTATTTTTACAGGAAGAGGCACTGGAATTTACACCAAAGGAATTTGAGTTACTCATTTATTTACTTGAAAATAAAAACCGTGTTTTAACACGTGATCAGCTATTAAGTGCTGTATGGAAGTATGACTTTGCTGGGGATACTCGAATTGTAGATGTGCACATTAGCCACCTTCGGGATAAAATCGAAGAAAATAGCCGTAAGCCAATATTCATCAAAACAATTCGTGGCCTTGGCTATAAATTCGAGGAGCCGAAGACGACATGAAATCAATGAGCAACCGCTTATTCTTGACATTCATGCTATTGCTTGGATCGATATTAGCTGTCCTAATGATTGTTATAGGTCAGCTTTTTCCTGTTTATATAGAACAGTACAATGAGCAAGCTAGTTTACAGGTGCAAGAATCCATTAACCAAGTATTAGCTGAACGAAAGATCGAACTAACAAAAGAAGATAGAGAGGCACTGTATACTGCTCAAAACATTGAGGCAACAGATTCTATAATATCGAATGTTCATGCGCGACTTTATGTTGTGCTAGCGATTCTTTTTTTAATAGCGCTTATTTTAATGGCTATTGTAAGCCGCTATATGATTCGAAATTTCACTGCTCCTATTGATAACGTGACAGATACAGCACTTGAACTGGCGAAGGGAAATTACCGTGCTCGTGCCCATGAAAATGAGCATGAACGCATGATGCCACTTAGTCACTCCATCAATATTTTAGCGCGTAACTTACAGGATATTACGGCGATTCGCGAGGTAGAAGAGGAAAGACTTAAAACGTTAATTGAAAATATGGGAAGCTCCCTCATGATGATTGGTCGTGAGGGCAATATATCTATCGTGAACCGTGTATTTTTAGAGCGCTTCGGCATGCAAATTGACGATGTACAAGGAAAAGTTTTTCGTACAATTGGCTTACCTAAATCTCTGGAGCAATTTATTGATCACGTGTTTCTAACTGAAATGCCTTATCGACAACAAATTAAAATGGAGATCCAACAGGAGCTATACAATAAGGAAGTCTATGGAGCGCCTGTTATAGGGGATCATGGTAGATGGCTTGGTGTTGTTATCGTTATGCACGATATTACAGAGCTTGTTCGTTTAGAGCAGATTCGTAAGGATTTTGTTGCAAATGTATCCCATGAATTGCGTACACCCATTACATCTATTAAAGGCTTTTCTGAAACTTTACTGGATGGAGCATATAAGGATGAAAAAATGCTGCTATCTTTTTTAGAAATCATCTATAAGGAAAGTAACCGGCTGCAAATGCTTATCCAGGATTTACTAGAATTATCGAAAATTGAGCAGCATGGTTTTACCGTTAATATTATGCCGATGGGCTTGCAAGATGTACTTATACGTGGAGCAGAGCTGACAGGACCTCGTCTGGATGAGAAAAATATGAGCTTTCGTGTTGATATAGAACGTGATGTTCAAGTTATGGGTGATGCGAATCGTATCATTCAAATTGTCACGAATTTAATTACTAATGCTATTACGTACTCTCCAGAAAATACAATCGTTACAATTCGATTAAAGGAAAATGAAACGTACGGTATTCTTGAAATAGAAGACCAAGGTATAGGTATTGAAAAGCATGAAATTGCCCGTGTCTTTGAACGATTTTACCGTGTGGATCGTGCACGAAGTCGGAATTCTGGGGGTACAGGTTTAGGGCTTGCTATTGTGAAGCACTTAGTAGAGGCACATCATGGCCGCATTCAGGTAGAAAGTGAAGTTGGAATTGGGACAAAAATGATTGTCATGATTCCGAAAAAATTAACGAATTCTTTACATTAGCACAATTTTAGATTCACAATAGGGCCTTATACTTGTTAGTAGAAACCCCTATATAATTATTAAGACTTTTTAATAGCCAAAAAAATCTTTATACATAAAGATTTTTTGATTGTGTTGCTTAGTTATCGCCGATAGGAAGAATCTATTGCCAAATTTTTTGGTGATAGATTCTTTTTCTGTTTTACACGTAACGCAAATAGGTGTAAAGTATAGTAGCATAATATTCAACTAACTTAGTAATTGAGTTAATCGGACTTACGGTCTGCACTTGACCGTTTAAGCGAGATAAAAAATTGAGAGAAGGATGACCATGAAAATCGTCAAAAGTATCGTGCAAATCGGCTATCTATATGTAATTTTATTTGTTGGGAATAGTATTGCACGTCTACTTCACTTGCCGATTCCAGGGAGCATAATTGGACTAGTCTTATTGTTTTTACTTTTGCAGTTTCATATTATTAAGCTTGAATGGATTGAGCTAGGTGCAGGTTTATTACTTAGTGAATTATTACTATTTTTCATTCCGTCTGCTATCGGAGTAATCGATTATACTGCATTATTCGGTGTGCAAGGTGTGAAAGCTGTGCTTGTTATTGTATTGAGTGCCATAGTTGTAATGTTTGCAACAGGTTTCACAGCACAATTGCTAGGGCAACGAAAGAAAGGTGATACTGCATGAGCTTTTTAATAGCTATACTAAGTTTACTAGGTACTATTGCAGTTTTTTATACTAGTAAAATGTTTTATAAAAAGTATCAGAAGGAATGGTTAACACCTATACTGATCACACCATTAGTGGCAATTATTATCCTGCTGCTAACGGGAACATCCTATAAATCTTATACTGCAGGGGCCGGTATTTTATCAAATTTATTAGGCCCAGCAACAGTTGCATTCGCGGTACCTATTTATAAAAATTTTAACCTATTAAAGAAACATGCTTTTGAAATTTTTCTAAGTATTGCAGTTGGCTCAGCCGTCGCGATTACATCATCATTTATCTTTGCTGTATTAGTTGGACTAAATAATGAGCTTGTGCATAGCATAGTTCCACGCTCCGTTACTACACCAATAGCGATGGACATTTCCAATATGATTGGTGGCTCTCCTACGCTTACTGCAGTTTTCGTTATGGTAACTGGTATTTTAGGGAGTCTAATAGCACCGTTAGTTATTAAAGCATGTCGTTTCCATCGACCATCTTCTAGGGGTCTATTGTTAGGAATGGGAGCACATGGTACGGGTACATCAAAAGCATTTGAATTTGGTGAGCTAGAAGGTACGTTTGCAAGTCTTGCTATGATTGTAGCTGCATTAATTAGCATTGTATTGTCAACAACATTTTTCCCAGCATTTGAACATCTAGTAGTCAATATCCTGTTGCCTTAAATGGTAGCAGGATTTTTTTATTCTGTTAATGAGTTTCACAATCTTCCTTATGTCAAACTGCCTAAAGAGAAAAATGAGTTTATTAAAATATTTTGAAACTTTTTAAGAAGTGCCCCGTATACATTAGTACTAAGCTTAAGGGAGGATTAGACATGAGTGTGAAAAGGTCACTAATGATGGTGGGACTTGGCATTTTCGGCATTGTTGCACTTATTGCGGTATTTACATCATGGTACACGGTAGATGAATCTGAACAAGCCGTTGTCATAACGTTCGGTCGTGCCGATAATACAGTAACAGAACCAGGTTTACATTTTAAATTACCTTGGCCTGTACAATCGGTTGAGGTGTTATCGAAGGAAACATTTAGTTTACAGTTTGGCTATAAGCAAAATAAAGATGGGGAATTGGAAGCTTATGATGCTGAAACGAAAATGATTACAGGGGATGAGCATATTGTTTTAACAGACCTTGTCGTTCAATGGAAGATTACTGAACCGAAAAAGTATTTATTCAGCTCACAAGATCCAGAAAAAATATTACATAGCGCTACGTCGAGTGCGATCCGATCAATTATTGGGAGCTCAAAAATCGACGCTGCGTTAACAGAGGGAAAAGCGGACATAGAAGCAAAATCACGAGATTTACTCGTTTCTCTTATTGAAAAATACGATATTGGTATTAGTGTTTTAGGGGTAAAACTAAAAGATGTTGAGTTACCGAATGCAGATGTGCGAGCAGCGTTTACAGCTGTTACAGACGCACGTGAAATGAAAAATACAAAAATTAATCAAGCAGAAAAATATAGGAATCAGCGTACTAATGAAGCTGAAGGTGAAAAAGATGCTATTATCTCGAAGGCTCAAGGTGAAAAAACAGCCCGTATTGAGCAGGCCCAAGGGGATGTAGCTGTCTTTAATAAAATGTATGAGCAATATAAGGGTAATAAACAAATTACACGTGAGCGTTTAATTATAGAAACGCTTGAAAATGTTTTACCTAAAGCACAAATTTATATTATGAATGATGATGGCAGTACAATGAAATACTTGCCTCTTCAAGCATTGCAACCTGCGAAACAGGAGACACCTACTGCGCAGGAAACACCAAAAGAGGAGAAAAAAGAAGGGAGCGGTAACTAATGGACCAAAAAAATAAGGATCTTGAAAAATTCCTCAATTTTTTATCAGGTAAATCCAAAAATACTGCTCCAAAAGAAGAGGATACAGTGGATAATGTGGTCAAAATGTCGAAAAAAAGCCCGATGAATCCGAAAAAATATATTTCTCTTGTCGTAACATTAACAGCCGTTTTTGCTATTGCCATAATAGTATTTACTAATGTTTATATCGTTAAAGAATCCGAATACGCAGTTGTTAGACAGTTTGGAGAAGTAGTGAAATTTCAAAGTAATCCTGGCTTAAAAATAAAGGTTCCGTTTATTCAAAGTGTCACGAAGTTACCAAAAAACCAAATGACGTATGAAGTTTCTGAAGAAGAAATTAATACAAAGGATAAAAAACGAATTATTATTGATAATTATGCGGTTTGGCATATAACAGATCCAAAGCAATTAATTTCAAATGCTGGAACGATAGAAAAAGTTGAATCACGTATGGAAGAGTTTATTTATTCAGTTATTCGTTCAGAGCTTGGTCGAATAGAATATAAGGCGATTATTAATGATGAAGATTCTTCGCGTGGAAGTATCAACGATCAGGTAACTGCACGTGTTAATGAGTTACTTTCGAATGATAAGTATGGAATAGAAGTAATAGATGTTCGTATTCGTCGTATCGACTTGCCATCTGTAAATGAGCAATCCGTTTTCACAAATATGATTTCGGACCGTGAATCAATGTCGCAAAAATATTTATCAGAAGGTGATGCTGAGAAACGCCGTATTGAAGCTCAAACAGATAAGGAAGTTCAAGAAATGCTCGCAACAGCGAAAAAAGATGCAGCAATCATTCAAGCGGAAGGCGAAGCAGAAGCGGCTAAGATTTACAATAAATCGTTCTCACAAGATCCTGAATTCTATTCATTGTACCGTACATTAGAATCCTATAAGAAAACTGTAGGTGAAGATACGGTCATTATTTTGCCATCCACTTCACCATATGCCAAAATATTATCTGGCTATATAAAGTGAAACTTTAATCAGTGGGGGTTCTCCAACCCCACTGATTATTAGTCTTCACCAATCGGGCATTTACGGGCAGTTAATCTCCTTCCACTTAACTTCTTTGCTTTCGTGAATTTTGAGGTGAAAGTCTTGTACCTGACGCTTCATTTTTGATATAGATAAATTACTGCCCGTTAATGCGGGATAAAATAACACGATTATTCTTGCAGGGATAAGCATATGAAGTCGTCTCAAACTTTTTGAGACGGCTTTTTTACATTTTAGTAAGTTTTTTAGCGTTGGAAGGACTTTACACCCTTGGGGATTTAGCAATAGAGAAACGAAGGCTAAAAACATCACATCCTGTGATAACGCCTTTGTGACAAACATCGTGTTGGCCCGCGATCCTGCTGCAAAAGTGGCTCATCGGACGCCCAACGGAAGTCAACACCACGATATGGTGAAAAGGAGCCCTTCAAAGTCTAGTTAGGTATTTTTAATCAATGACTCCATAAATATTTATCAAATGTTGATGGTATGTTATGAAAATGATAGAAATTTATAATTTTGTGTTCCGTTTATGACTATTATCTGATAGAATGATATTGTTCGAGAAATAAAAAATGGGGGTAATAGTTGTGAAGTTGCAAATTAGCAAGTGGCTCCAAAATTTAGGGATTGCCTATAGTATTGCATCGTTATTTACACTTTTCTTCCGTCTATCAGATTTTGCATGGATCACAAAAAGTGTTTATCATATACCAGTATTTTTTGTCATTTTGTTTTTATTAGGTTTAGTTATTGCTGCGGATGTACGCAAAATATTTAAAACAATATTTTTATACGAAAAACGCAAGGTTAAACGTCCTATATGGCAAGTAGGGATTGGCTTTATTTTCTTCTTAGCGCAAATCGGCACTGTCATGGTGTTTAATACAGAGCTTACACATCCACAGCTTGGTGGTATGCCATTATTTTTAGTATTTGCCTTTATGAACGCCTTTATGTTGACAGTCATATATGAAGAGATTTTTTATCGTAAAGAAAAAACGAATAAAGCTAGTGAATAACATGGATGAGGTCAATTACAATGAGTGATTGGCTTTTTTTGTGCAGTCAATCCTAAGCTATTGCTGTAGAAAATTTGGCGATTTTCAACGTTATGATTGGTAAAATACCCGTTTTCTCGATAAAGTAAAAGGAAGAGGCATTTTCAAACATACGTTTTCGTTTTACAATTAAGAAGACGACAACGCAGGAGGATAAAATCATGACAAAGGAAAAATTGCTATTATTGGACGGCAATAGTTTAGCATATCGCGCGTTTTTTGCGTTGCCATTATTGACGAATGATAGTGGGATTCATACGAATGCAGTATACGGCTTTACAACAATGCTACAAAGAATATTAGAGGAAGAGCAACCAACGAAAATTTTGGTTGCCTTTGATGCGGGTAAGACAACCTTCCGTCATGAGACATTTACGGAATATAAAGGGGGGCGACAAAAGACTCCACCAGAATTATCGGAGCAGTTTCCTTATATACGGAAGCTTATTGATGCTTATGGTATTAAGCGATATGAGCTTGAAATGTACGAAGCGGACGATATTATAGGGACACTCGCCAAAGAAGCTTCATCACAAAATATGGACGTCATTGTCGTATCAGGAGATCGTGACTTAACACAGCTCGCGACTGAGCAAGTAACAGTATATATTACTAAAAAAGGCATTACTGAAATTGAAAAAAATACACCAGCCTTTATTGCAGAAAAATACGGCTTAACGCCCGAGCAAATTATTGATATGAAAGGTTTAATGGGGGATTCTTCAGATAATATCCCTGGTGTACCAGGTGTCGGTGAAAAAACAGCAGTTAAATTGCTAAAAGAGCATGGTTCAGTAGAGTCGCTTTATGCGGCAATGGATACGGTAAAGGCTTCTAAAATGAAAGAAAAATTAGTTGCTAATGAAGAACAGGCACTAATGAGTAAAAAGCTCGCTACCATCTATACTGAGGCACCGATTGAAATAACGCTCGCGGATCTTATCTATAATGGTCCGAATGAAGAGGAATTAATTAGCGTGTGGCAAGAGCTTGGCTTTAAATCATTGCTAGAGAAAAGTGATTTTACTGTCCAAGAAGAGGAACAAGCTCCTTTTGACTATGAAATTGTGCAAGAAGTAAAACAAGAGCATTTAAAAGATGTAATGGCAGTGCATTTGGAGCTAGAGAACGAGCATTATCATACATGCCAGCAACTAGGGATTGCACTAACAGATGGAGCGAAAACAATATATGTGCCGTTTGATATTGCGGCTAAATCAGATGTCCTTCGACTTTGGTTAGAAGATGCTACTAAAATAAAGTATATGTCTGATTCAAAAGCATCTCAAGCTGCGTTAAGTCGTGCGGGAATTCGTTTAGCTGGTGTTGAATTTGACTTATTACTTGCTTCTTATATTAATAATCCTGCGCTAAGTGGAGATGATGTAGCAACACTTGCGAAAGAACTAGGCTATCGTAATGTGCAGGCAAATGAGACTGTTTATGGTAAAGGGGCGAAACGAGCTATACCTGCCATTGATGCACTTGCTGAGCATGCCAGTCGCAAAGCCTTTGCTGTATGGTCTTTACAGCCTAAGCTTGAAGAATTGCTAAAGGAAAACGAACAGTTTGAACTCTATAAAAATTTAGAGCTACCGCTTGCTTCTATTTTAGGTGCAATGGAAAGTGAAGGAATCACGGTCAATCGTGCCACATTAGAGAAAATGGGGCAGGAACTAAATGACAAACTAATTGTAATTGAACAGGAGATTTATACGGAGGCAGGAGAAGCCTTCAATATTAATTCACCAAAGCAATTAGGTGTCATCCTCTTTGATAAACTTGGTCTTCCTGTTATTAAAAAGACAAAGACAGGCTATTCCACTGCAGCGGATGTTTTGGAAAAATTAAAACCGGAGCATGCCATTATTGAGCATATTCTTTTATATCGTCAGCTTGGGAAATTACAGTCAACGTATATCGAAGGCCTGCTAAAGGAAATCCATGAAGAGGATGGCAAGGTGCATACTCGATTCCAACAAGCATTAACAGCTACAGGGCGTTTAAGCTCAACGGATCCGAATTTGCAAAACATCCCGATTCGTTTAGAAGAAGGGCGAAAAATTCGTCAAGCATTTGTGCCATCGAACGAAGATTGGATATTATTTTCTGCCGATTATTCGCAAATCGAATTGCGTGTATTGGCCCATATGTCAAAGGATGAAAACTTAGTTGACGCTTTCCGTGAAGGTATGGATGTTCATACACGTACTGCTATGGATGTCTTCCATGTTTCAGAAGATGAGGTCGACAGTAATATGCGCCGTGCTGCAAAAGCAGTAAACTTTGGTATTGTTTATGGTATTAGTGATTACGGCTTATCGCAAAACTTAGATATTACCCGTAAGGAAGCTGCTACATTTATCGAGAAATATTTTGCGAGTTTCCCGGGTGTAAAACAATATATGGATGATATCGTCCAAGATGCGAAGTTTAATGGTTATGTGACAACTATTTTAAATAGACGTCGATATTTACCGGATATTACGAGCTCAAATTTCAATATACGAAGCTTTGCAGAGCGTACTGCGATGAATACACCAATTCAGGGAAGTGCAGCTGATATTATTAAAAAAGCAATGATTGATATGGATGCTCGCTTGAAAAAAGAAAATATGCAGGCCAAACTTTTATTACAAGTGCATGATGAATTAATTTTTGAAGCACCTAAAGAGGAGATTGCATTACTTGAAAAAATAGTACCAGAGGTTATGGAGAACGCAATCGCACTTTCAGTACCATTAAAAGTAGATTTTAATTACGGTGCGACTTGGTACGAAGCAAAATAAGGAGGGGTCAAAATGCCTGAATTACCAGAGGTTGAAGGTGTCGTCCAGGCATTAAAACCTAAAATTGAAGGGCGTACAATTCAACAGGTTCAACTATCTGAAATTATTCGTTTTTCCTTTGGGGAGGGAAAACAGTGTATCGTGAAGCAAGCTGAGCCCGATGCATTTGAAATATCATTGTCTCAAATGATGATTACAAAAGTCGAACGACGTGCGAAATACATCTTTTTTCATTTGCTGAAAGCAGATGACCCATATGTGCTTGTTAGTCATTTAGGGATGACCGGTGCATGGTTTGTCGTGAATTCGCCTGAGGAAATCCATGAGGCGAAATTTAAAAAGCATATTCATGCTACATTTCAAATGGCAGATGGTGGCTATTTAATTTACTCGGATATACGCCGCTTTGGTGAACTACGGTTTTTAACAAAAATTGAAGATCATGCACCATTAACAAAAATGGCGCCAGAGCCGTTCGATGAAATAGCCTGTGATTATTTTATTGCGAAATCAAAGTTACCGAAATATGAGAAAAAGGCCGTTAAGGATGTCATTATGGATGGGCAGGTTATTTCGGGCTGTGGCAATATTTATGCTACCGAAGCATTATTTGCTCAAAAAATTCATCCGGCTCGCACCATGAACCGCATCAGTGAAAAGAGTAAGTGTGCATTATTCGAAGCAATTGTCGCCATTTTACGCCAAAGCATTGAAGCGGGGGGTTCAACAATTTCAGATTATCGTAATATTAATGGTGAGGCTGGAACTATGCAGAAACGACTGCAAATGTATGGAAAGAAGATGTGTCCAACGTGTGATACTGCAACGAGCCAAATGACGATAGGTGGGCGCACATCAGTCTTTTGCCCAAATTGTCAACATTAAAGGGGATTTAACTATGATTATCGGACTAACGGGAAGTATTGCAAGCGGAAAAAGTACAGTAGCAAAAATGATGACAGCACTTGGTTTACCTATTGTCGATGCAGATATTGTTGCACGTGATGTTGTAGAACCAGGAACGGAAACGTTAAAGTTAATAGCTGAAAATTTTGGACAACATATATTGCTTGAAGACGGTAGTTTAAATCGTACGAAGCTTGGCGATATTATTTTTCACGAGCCTGCTAAACGTAAAGTGTTAAATGATATTATGCATCCTGCTATTCGTCAGGAAATGTTACGTCAGCGTGATGCTTATTTAGAGGCTGGAGAAAAGCATGTTGTGATGGATATTCCGCTTTTATTTGAAAGTAAGCTACAGCATTTTGTCGAGCGTATTATTGTAGTATCGGTTAGTGAAGAGGTGCAGCTCCGTAGATTAATGGAACGTAACAACTTATCGAAGGAGGATGCACTAGCTCGAATACGTTCTCAGTTACCTTTGTCAGTTAAAGAGAAAGGTGCGCATGCGGTTATTTATAATAATGAAAATCTAGAACAAACCGAGCAGCAATTAAAAAAAATCCTGACTTATTGGGATGTAATTTTAACTAAAAATCTGTAAAATTATTCGATGCGTAGCAATGACATATTGCTACGCATTTCATATTTTTGAAAAACTATTGTGTTGTAAGGGAATTTCTTAATGGTGTGGCTCAGTAAAGGGTGATTTCCGTTCCAGGCTACTCGCTTTCCTGCCGGGATCCCGCAGCGCAGCGGATGTTTTCTGTGCGAAAGCGAAGCGGCAGCAACAAATGTTTTCTGTGCGAAAGCGAAGCGGCAGCAACAAATGTTTTCTGTGCGAAAGCGAAGCGGCAGCAACAAATGTTTTCTGTAGCGAAAGCGAAGCGGCAGCAACAAAGTGCCCAGCCGGAACAAATCAACCCCTTGTTTTGCCGAAGAGCCATACTTTATTTAATGTGACACCTTAATTTCATTGACGCAGTAGTTAACAACTTGAATGCGTAGCAAAAACACTTTGCTATGCATTTTTTTGTGAGTTTATACCATAATAAGTGCTAATTTAGGCGATTTTATTTTTCAGAAAATAAGAACTTTAATATTATGAGTATATAATGTTCATCTTTTTTAAAATTGTGTTATACTAATCACCATAAAGTATATAATTAATATGAGTATGCACTCACAGGAGGATTTTATAAATGACAGTATCAGTTGCTATTAATGGTTTCGGACGTATCGGACGTATGGTTTTCCGCCAAGCGATCGTGCAAGAAGATTTAAATATCGTTGCAATTAATGCTAGCTACCCAGCTGAAACGTTAGCACATTTGATTAAGTATGACACAAATCATGGAACATTCGAGGGTTCAGTTGAGCCAGCAGGCGATGCTTTAGTTGTAAACGGTAAACGTGTGCAAATTATTAGCGAACGTGACCCATTAAAATTACCATGGGCAACAATGGGGGTAGATATCGTTATTGAAGCAACTGGTAAATTTAATGATCGTGAAAAAGCAGCAATGCACTTAGAAGCAGGAGCAAAGAAAGTTATCTTAACAGCACCTGGTAAAAACGAGGACGTAACAATTGTTTTAGGTGTAAATGATGAGAAGCTTGATATTGCCAAACATGATGTTATTTCTAATGCTTCTTGTACAACAAACTGCTTAGCACCAGTTGCCAAAATATTAAATGACACATTTGGAATTGAAAGCGGATTAATGACAACAGTTCACGCTTATACAAATGACCAAAAGAATTTAGATAATCCACATAAGGATTTACGTCGTGCACGTGGTTGCGCACAATCAATTATTCCAACATCTACAGGTGCTGCAAAAGCATTAAAATTAGTGTTACCAGAGTTAGAAGGCAAAATTCATGGTATGGCACTTCGTGTTCCAACACCAAACGTATCATTAGTTGACCTAGTAGTTGATTTAAATACTGACGTAACAGTAGATTCTATCAATGCTGCGTTTGTGAAGGCTGCTACTGAAGGTCCGATGAAAGGTATCTTAAACTTCTCAGTTGAGCCTCTAGTATCTTCTGATTACAACACAACAACTTACTCCTCTACAGTAGATGGACTTTCTACAATGGTAATGGGTAACCGCAAAGTGAAAGTACTGGCTTGGTACGACAATGAGTGGGGTTATTCTGCACGTGTTGTAGATCTTGTGAAAAAAGTGGCAAAAGCTTTAGAAACAGTTAATGCATAATTTTAGTGACATCCACTAAAAGAAGTTAAACTGAACACATTGAAATCCAAGTGATTTCAATGTGTTTTTTATTTAGACAGTTGGTTTAAATGTGGCATCTATGCTTGTACTTTAGCCTGTCAAGGTTTATCATGAGCACACTAGCGTTAATGCACTTTTCTTACACATAGGAAATTTGTTATAATAGAAATATTAAATTGTTGTGAAATCAGGAGAGTAATTATATGAGATGTCCATCTTGCCAATTTAACGGAACGCGTGTTGTGGATTCGAGGCCAGTTGATGATAATAAAGAAATTCGTAGACGTCGTGAATGTGAGTCATGTGGCTTCCGCTTTACAACGTTTGAAAAAATTGAAGAGACACCTTTAGTCGTCGTGAAAAAAGAAGGTTCGCGAGAAGAATTTAGCCGTGAAAAGGTACTTCGTGGACTTATTCGTGCTTGCGAAAAACGTCCTGTTTCCCTTGAAGTACTTGAGGGACTAGTAATGTCTATTGAAAAAGATCTTCGCCGCATTGGGAATTCTGAAGTCCGATCTGAGGATGTAGGAGAAATGGTAATGGATCGCTTAGCGAAAATCGATGAGGTTGCTTATGTGCGCTTTGCATCGGTTTATCGTCAATTTAAGGATATTAATGTCTTTATTGAAGAAATTAAAGAAATTATCCAACGTCAGACAGAACAGAAATTATAAGGTAAACAGAGAGGGTGAATGACGTTGAACCATTTGTATAAGGAATTGCAGCCTGCTGATTCTTTTGACATTCGTCTACCTCATGCACTTTCTACGCAGGAACGTCAATTAATAACGCTTTTTTATCAGCCTTTAATTGGAGCGGAGCCAATCAGCCTTTATTTAACACTATGGGCAGAAGCTGAACAAATGTCTAAGCAGCAAATGACACATTATTATCTAATGAATGTACTAGGGCTTCCTATTGGTAAAGTATTTGAGGCGCGTATTGCGCTTGAAGCAATTGGTCTGTTACGCACATGGAAAAAAGAAGATGCTGGCCAGCGAAGCTTTTTATATGAGCTAATACGTCCACTTGATGCAGATAGCTTTATGAAAGACCCACTGCTCTCGATGTTTTTATTTAGTAAAATTGGGGAGCAAGCTTATCGGAAGTTACGTCAGCGTTTTATGCCATCTACAAGAGATGAAGAGTATAAAGATGTATCGCGTGCATTTATCGATGTTTTTAAGCCTGTAAGTACAAAAATTCCAGATGATTTACAAGCTGATACTAGTCATAAGGATAAACAGCAAAAGATATATCCGTTTTATTTTGATCAGTTTGATTTTGAACTACTGCAAGGGGGCTTATCGGAGCAACTAGTGCCGGCAAGCCTTCTAACATTTGAGGTACGTGAATCAATAGCAAAATTAGCCTTTTTATATCATTTAACGGCACTTGATATGCAAAAAGTAGTGATTCTTGCACTAGATGATGACTTAGGGATTTCATTGGAACGTTTGCGTAAGGCCGCTGCGGATTTTTATAAGCTAACGGTATCAAAAGAACCACCAAAGCTTGCTCGAGTGAGTAAGCAGCCGTCATCTATAGAAGAATCGAGCCAAAAAACAAAGGATCAGGAGCTTCAGCAATATTTAGAAACGACTCCTCCGGTACAAGTACTGCGAGATATTAACAACGGCAAAGAACCTTTACAGACCTCCGTGCAACTTGCTGAGAGTTTAATTGTCCAGCATGGAATGCCGGTAGGTGTTGTTAATGCACTTTTGGAATATGTCATGCTAACAACTGATATGAAGCTACCTAAAAAATATGTGGAAACGATTGCGGATCATTGGGTACGCAAAAATATTCAAACTGCAAAAGAAGCAATGGAATTAGCACGCCAAGAGCATGATAAGTACACTACGTGGAAAAATAAACCCCAGTCTTCGGCAAAAAAGGACTCTTACACAAAAAATCGCCGAGAGGAAAAAGTACCAGATTGGTTTTATAAGCGTAATGAAAAATCAGAGAAAGATACAACAAATACTGGCACTACTGATTTTGAAAAGGAAAGACAAAAGATACTAGAAAAATTAGGCAATATTCAAAATAAGGTAGGTGAATGACAATCGAACCGATTAATGGACCATTAAAAAGAGCAATTAAGGTACCATCATTTCAAGAACGATATGAAGCGATGCGTAAAGAAATATTAGAAAACCCCCGTGTGCAACAGTTTTTAGCTGAGCATAAGGATGAGTTAAGCTATGATGCGGTTGAACGTAATTTACCGAAGCTCCATGAATTTATTAGTCAATCTACAGTTTGCTGTGGCTGTGACAGTACAGAAAATTGTACAAATTACTTAAAAGGTTTTTTACCTACCTTACGTGTAGTAAGGAGTACTGTTGAAATTGATTATGTACGATGCGAGCAAAAGATACGTGAAGATGAGCGTCGAGATGTTGCTAATATGATTGCAAGTATGCATATGCCAAAGGATGTGCTACAAGCTACTATAAGTGATTTATTTATTGATGATCATACACGTGTTGACATTGCAAACCGTGCGACTGATTTTGTTCAAAATGTACTAGATACAGGGAATTTACCTGCTAAAGGCTTTTATTTATACGGTCAATTTGGAGTGGGGAAATCTTTTGTGCTAGGCGCATTAGCTAATGAACTTGCAAAGGCTAAAGTGAAGTCAGTTGTAGTTTTTGTGCCTGAATTTTTACGAGAAATGAAAAATGCAATTGGCGACAACACGTTGAATGAAAAAATAGATTATGTGAAAAAGGCACCCGTGCTAATGCTCGATGATTTAGGAGCCGAAACAATGACTGCGTGGACGCGAGATGAAATTTTGGGGACTATTTTCCATTACCGCATGGCAGAGCAATTGCCAACATTCATTACGTCTAATTTTAATTACGATGAATTGGAGCACCATTTAGCACAGTCACAAAAAGGTGACATAGAAGTTGTGAAGGCTGGACGTGTTATGGAACGAATTAAAGCTTTGACAGAGCCGATTAAAATGGGCGGGCAAAATAGACGTCTGTAAGATTTGCAGTTGCATTTTATAACAATCGAGCGTATACTGTCACATATAATAATTAACTTCTTTCAACAGGTGTCCTACCTACTGAAAAAGTTAAAGCCTCCGGATTATGCCGAGGCATAATGGATTAAATGCATTGATGAGGACATGAATTTTGTGTAAGGCTTTTAGAGAGGGAAGTCATTGGCTGTAAGCTTCCTAGTTCGAGCACACTATTTACTACCTGCTGAGCAGCGAAAGGGATAATCTTTCGCCGGTCCCTAGCCCGTTAGCTAGCCTTGAGCTTCGTCTGACTATAAAAAGTCGGAAGGAAGAAGGGTGGAACCACGAGCATACGCTTCGTCCCTTTCGTAGGGACGGAGCTTTTTTATTTTCGTTCAATGGAAAATAGTGGTGAACGAATGCCACAACTATTGAATGAGGATCAAATCCGGGGATTCTTTGACTTCAATCATGCATCACAACAAAACTGTAAGGAGTGTAAAAATATGTCAGATATGATTAAATTAACTTTCCCAGATGGCGCTGTAAAGGAATTTGCAAAAGGTACATCTACTGATGACGTAGCATTATCAATTAGCCCAGGACTTCGTAAAAAAGCATATGCGGGTAAAGTAAATGGTGCCTTAGTCGATTTAAAAACACCGATTGAAGAGGATGCTACAATCTCGATTATTACACAGGATGATGAGGAAGCACTAGAAATCTTACGTCATTCTACTGCGCACTTAACTGCACAAGCGATTAAACGTTTATTCCCTGATGTTAAACTTGGTATTGGTCCAGTGATTGAAGGTGGCTTCTACTATGATGTTGATGCACCAACTCCAATCACTGCTGAAGACCTACCTGCAATCGAAAAAGAAATGAAAAAAATTATCGCTGAAAACTTAGAAATCGAGCGCAAAAATGTTAGTCGTACAGAAGCGCAAGCAATCTATGAAAAAATTGGCGATGAATACAAATTAGAATTACTTGAAGCGATTCCAGCAGATGAGCAAGTTTCTATTTACCATCAAGGTGAATTCTTCGACCTTTGCCGAGGTATCCACGCACCATCAACAGGTAAGCTTCGTGAGTTCAAACTTCTTTCATTAGCAGGTGCTTACTGGAGAGGTAACTCAGATAACAAAATGCTACAACGTGTTTATGGAACAGCTTTCTTTAAAAAAGAAGATTTAAAACATCATCTTCAAATGCTTGAAGAAGCAAAAGAACGTGATCATCGTAAAATTGGTAAGGAATTAGAATTGTTCACTTTATCTCAAACAGTTGGTCAAGGTTTACCACTATGGTTACCAAATGGTGCAACAATCCGTCGCATTATTGAGCGTTATATTGTAGATAAAGAAGTTCGTCTTGGCTACAAACATGTTTATACACCAGTTTTAGGTTCGAAAAAATTATATGAAACATCAGGCCACTGGGGACATTACCAAGATGACATGTTCCCACCAATGGAAATGGACAACGAAACATTAGTATTGCGACCAATGAACTGTCCACACCATATGATGGTTTATAAATCATCAATGCATTCTTATCGTCAGCTTCCTATTCGTATTGCTGAGTTAGGAACACAACATCGATATGAAAGTTCAGGTGGATTATCTGGTTTACAACGCGTACGCGGTATGACTTTAAATGATGCTCATATTTTTGTACGTCCTGACCAAATTAAAGATGAATTTAAGCGTGTTGTGAATTTGATTCTTGATGTGTATAAAGATTTTAATTTAAATGATTACAAATTCCGTTTATCTTATCGTGACCCTGCAGACACTGAAAAATATTACGATGATGATCAAATGTGGGAAAAAGCACAAGGTATGTTAAAAGAAGCAATGGATGATCTTGGCTTAGATTATTACGAAGCTGAAGGCGAAGCAGCGTTCTATGGTCCAAAATTAGACGTACAAGTAAAAACAGCTATTGGTAAAGATGAAACATTATCGACTGTTCAGCTTGACTTTTTACAACCAGAGCGCTTTGACCTAACATACGTTGGTGAAGATGGTAAACCACATCGTCCAGTTGTTATTCACCGTGGTGTCGTATCAACAATGGAACGTTTCGTTGCCTTCTTAATCGAAGAGTATAAAGGGGCATTCCCAACATGGTTAGCACCAGTACAAGTTGAAGTTATTCCAGTTTCAAACGAAGCACACTTTGATTATGCAAAACAAATTGAAGAGCAATTAACTGCAGCGGGCTTACGTGTTGAAATGGATGATCGTGAAGAAAAATTAGGCTATAAAATCCGTGAAGCGCAAATGAAAAAAATCCCGTATATGCTTGTTATCGGAGATAAAGAAGTAGAGGCTGGTGGTGTAAACGTACGTCGCTACGGCTCAAAAGATTCAGAAACAATCAGCTTCCAAGATTTCTTAGCCAACATTAAAGCAGAAATTACAAAATAATTTTAATAATGTTGCCGGCGAATTCGATCCGATTGAAGAAGGATTAGAATTCGCCTGGCAAGTAAAAGATTGAGATGACATTTGTTAAAACGTATGCCATTTGTATAAGTGGATTGGAGTGAAGGCTTGGCGACTCCTTGGGGATTAGCAATAGAGGAACGAAGGCTAAAAAGCATCACTTCCTGTGATAATGCCTTCGTGATCAACATCGTGCTGCTGCCGCTACGTTGCACTCACGCTTTCGCGCAAAAGACATCTGTTGGCCCGAGACCCTGCAGCGACAGCTACAAAGCGCCCAGTCACCACCTTACGTTATGATGAAAATCATTGTAATAGTATAGATTGAAAACTTTTAGGCTACTTTATTAATAAATAAGTTAAAAAACATTTGACAGCTTATGAAAGTACATGCTAATATAGTTAAGGTTAATGAATACAAAGTTTGTGGTTGAAGTAGAGGCTGCCCGCTTCTCACCTGATACAACGCTTTTAAGCTGTGAACAGGTATGACACGTTGAATTGTTTTGCGCAGACTTGCGCATGCACATATAGCGGGCGGACATCTTCAAAGTGTCCGTCCTTTTTTTATGGACATGACAAGAGGATGTACCGTTCAACCGGGCAAGGCTTTGCCCAAACCATGTATTCGCGACAACTACTTGGAGGTGGATTACTATTAGCAAAGACATGTATGTAAACGAAGGCATTCGCGCACGTGAACTTCGATTAATCGATCACAATGGTGACCAGCTTGGTGTAAAGACACGTAATGAAGCGCTAGAAATCGCCACTCGTGTAAACTTGGATCTTGTCCTTGTGGCCCCTCAAGCCAAGCCGCCAGTCGCTCGTATCATGGACTATGGTAAATTTAAGTTTGAACAGCAAAAGAAAGACCGTGAAATTCGTAAAAATCAAAAGGTCATCGTAATGAAAGAGGTTCGTCTGAGCCCGACAATCGATGAGCATGATTTCCAAACGAAGCTACGTAATGCGATTAAATTCCTTGAAAAGGGCGATAAAGTAAAATGTAGCCTACGTTTCAAAGGTCGTGCGATTACACACAAAGACATTGGTCAACGTGTGTTAGATCGTTTTGCTGAAGCTTGTGCTGAAGTATCGACGGTTGAACAAAAACCGAAGATGGAAGGCCGAAGCATGTTCTTAGTTCTTCAACCAAAGAACGAGAAATAATATTAGACGAACAGTTTAGGAGGAATTCGACATGCCAAAAATGAAAACTCACCGTGGAGCTGCGAAACGTTTCAAAAAAACGGGTTCAGGTAAATTAAAATATGACCGTGCTTATGGAAGCCACTTATTCGCAAACAAATCTACAAAACAAAAACGTCACCTACGTAAAGCAAACATCGTTTCATCTGGTGACTTCAAACGCATCAAATCATTACTTGTTTACATGAAATAATTTGACTACACAAACAAAATACTAACATTCATTTTTAAATGAAAAGCAGGAGGTAATTCATATGCCACGCGTAAAAGGCGGAACAGTGACGCGCAAACGTCGTAAAAAGGTTTTAAAATTAGCTAAAGGTTACTATGGTTCAAAACATACATTATACAAAGTTGCAAACCAAGCAGTAATGAAGTCAGGTCAATATGCATACCGTGACCGTCGTCAGAAAAAACGTGATTTCCGTAAATTATGGATCACTCGTATCAACGCAGCTGCTCGCATGAATGGTCTTTCATACAGCCGTTTAATGCACGGTTTAAAAGTTGCTGGTATCGAAGTTAACCGTAAAATGTTAGCTGACCTAGCTGTAACTGATGCTGCTGCATTCACTCAATTAGCAGACGCTGCTAAAAAAGCTGTAGCTAAATAATTTTTCACGAAGTTAAAAAATTATTTCTGCACCGAAAGCGAAACGATAGGTGCAAAATTTTTCAAAAGGCTGATGGATTTATCCGTCAGTCTTTTTTGTGTTAGAGTAGTAGAAAATAGAAAATAAAAAGGAGTATTCAATGGGGCAAGCATTATTAGCGTATATGGCAATTGTTTCTATAGTCCTGCTCGTGATGATGGGCATGGATAAATCAAAAGCAAAAAAACATGAATGGCGTATTGCAGAACGCACATTATTTACATTAGCAATTGGTGGAGGCGCAATAGGGGGCGTATTGGGAATGTATTTATTCCGTCATAAAACACGCCATAACAGCTTTGCATTTGGCTTCCCGCTGCTAGCAGCTATTCAAATTTTTATCCTAGTACAATTATGGGGATAAATCTCGAAGATAAAACACGGGAATGTTTCGATAAATAAAAAACATCCTCATGATGAGGATGTGTTACGCATAAGCTTTTCAATGGGTTGCTTCCAATTTATTTTTGCGCTCGGATAGTTCAATAGGATTTCTTGCTGAAGGTATTCAAAGTCTCTTTTCGTAAAACCTTGCAGTTTAGCGGCGTCACGGGCACCAACAAAAATAGTCACAACCTCGAAGGCATCTTCAGTAGTGCCGAGGTATTTTTCACCTTCAAAAAGAGCACCCTTATAAGAGATAAAGAAATTTTTTCGGACATTTTTGACGTCATCATAAAAATAATATTGGCCTTTTTCATAGGCTTCATCAAGTTTTCGCTTAGGATCGGTTATATAACGAATCGCTTTATAAAATACATAGATAATAAGCGCAATAACTGCAAGACGAATAAGTAACGGCAACATTTTTTAATTTCCCCCTTGAAGAAAGGTTATTCCTTCCTATACGATTGTGAAGGACAATTAGTTTCACTTTTTATAAATATTTTTAAGAAATTTAGGAGAAAAAAATGAATTTACAACAATTGTTTAAAATGCAAAAAGAGCTCGATGATTTTATCGAGAAAACACAAAATATAGAACATGATGTATTTAAAGAAAAAGGTTTAGCCTTAATGGTAGAACTAGCCGAACTAGCAAATGAGACACGCTGCTTTAAGTTTTGGAGTACAAAGGGAGCCTCAGAACGTAATGTAATTTTAGAGGAATATGTGGATTCGATTCATTTTATATTATCACTTGGCTTATTAAAAGGTTATACAGCGATCGAAAAGTGGCCGGTGATTGAAGAGAAGAGAGATTTAACAGAGACATTTTTAATGACACAAGACTATATTTTAAGTTTTATTAGTCAACCAACAGAGGATAGATACTTAGCAATCTGGCAATGCTATGGATTGCTTGCATTTAATCTAGGCTTTTCATTTGAGGATGTTGTTGCGGCATATATTGAGAAAAACGAAGAAAATTATAATCGTCAGCGCTCAGGATATTAAAGTGTAAGAAATACACCAATTTTCTGACGATTAAGCTAGGAATATTTCGGTAAACGAAGTATAATAGAGGAGATACAAGAGTCAGGAGGCAAAAGGATGACACAGCTAGATTCAACATTACAGATGTTTAAAGATTTAACAGATGCGAATGGTATTGCAGGTAATGAACGTGCACCACGCGAGGTCATGAAAAAATACATTGGACCATATGCAGACTTAGTTGAAACAGATAATTTAGGTAGCGTCATTGCTAAAAAAGTTGGGGATGAAAATGGCCCAAAAATCATGGTCGCAGGTCACTTAGATGAAGTAGGCTTCATGGTTACTCAAATCGATGACAAAGGGTTCATCAAATTCCAAACAGTAGGTGGCTGGTGGAGCCAAGTTATGCTTGCACAGCGTGTGACAATTACAACACGTAAAGGCGATGAAATTATTGGGGTTATTGGTTCAAAGCCACCGCATATTTTACCAGCAGATGTGCGTAACAAAGTGGTAGACATTAAAGATATGTTTATCGATGTTGGTGCTGCTTCAAAAGATGAAGTACTTGAATGGGGCGTACGTCCTGGCGATATGGTAACACCATATTTCGAATTTAATGTGATGAAAAATGAAAAATACTTATTAGCAAAAGCGTGGGATAACCGCATTGGTTGTGCAATTGCCATCGATGTTATGAAAGCATTGCAAAATGAAAAGCATCCTAACATCCTTTATTCTGTAGGAAATGTTCAAGAGGAAGTAGGGCTTCGTGGTGCTAAAACTGCTACGCATAAAATCCAACCAGATATCGGCTTTGCTGTCGATGTAGGTGTAGCAGGAGACACACCAGGGGTAACTGCAAAAGAATCAACTAGTAAAATGGGCGCCGGTCCACAAATTATTGTGTACGATGCATCAATGGTGTCACACCGTGGCTTACGTGAATTCGTATTAGATGTGGCTGATGAGCACAATATTCCATATCAATTCGAAGCAATGGCTGGTGGCGGTACAGACGCTGGCTCTATCCACGTAACAGCAAATGGTATACCTGCGTTATCTATCGGTATTGCAACACGCTATATCCACTCACATGCAGGTATTTTACATCGTGATGATTATGATAACGCTGTAAAATTAATGGTGGAAGTGATTAAAAAATTAGACCGTGATGCAGTCAATAAAATTATTTTTGACTAATACTGCGCTAAGAACTAATAGCCTTCTAACAGAAATGTTAGGAGGCTTTTTGCGTTGGAAATCGGAGCAATTGAGAAAGTATAACAAAAGGGACTTGTATGTAGTTCAACGCACAAGTCCAAATAAATGTGTGATAGGTAATATTATTGTAGAAAAGAGGACCATGGCTACTTATATACCTGTTACATTATCAATAGGTGTAGGTTTTCCATTGATGTGAATATTAATCGTATCAAGATTTGCGTCGAACGTTAATTTATAAACATGTTGTTTTATTTCATTATCTTGTTGATTCGTAACATCTAACTTTATTATTAATGTATCATCTTTAGTTTCAAGGGCTGTTGTAACTGTTCCTTTTGTCCGAAAAACGATATAAGAAACATCCTTATCTACTTCGTTGATTAATTGAAGTTTATTTTTTTCATCAATTACCTTTTGCACTTTTTCTGGAACACTTTCAATTTCACTAATACTTAGCGTTGATGGGTTACATGCTGCTAAAATAAATGTTACAAAAGCTAAAAATAATAATTTTTTCAATGCCTTATCAGCCTTCCTTTGAATGATTGGGAATTCCTGTTATGGTAAATTGTAACATATAAAATCATGAATTGGCGAAGGAATGGTAAATGTACAGCAAAATAGATTAACCGTTATAAACAAGCGTTATGAGCACGTCTGGAAATGGCTCTATCCACGTTACTGTAATGTTCTATCCATCGGTATTACAACACGCTACATCCACTTACACGCAGGAATTTTACATCGTGATACTTATGATAAAGACAGTGGTTTAATGAATAAAATTATTTTTTGACTAAGATAAGTAAAACAACCCCCAAACGAATAAAGTTTGAGGGTTGTTTTATATGAAAAATAAATCATTCATCAAAGTGCTGAAAAAAAGATGCAATAGTATGTAAAGAAATTCGTTCGATAGCATTCGCTTCAATTTGCTCATTGGAACAGCAAGCGATGGAATACTGCTGTTCAATACTAGTAGTTAAAAAATGAAGAGAATCCAACTGGTTTGTAGCATTTAAATGAATGCCACCACCATGAATTTTAAAAAAGAAGGATTGAAGTGGCAAAGACAAGCCTACACCACAATATTTAATATAGGCTTCCTTCAATGTCCAAAGTTTATAAAAATAATTTAATTGATTTTTGTCAGACAAAGCTATTAAATCTTCATATTCCTCGGGAGCAAAAATATGTTGAGCGAGATGGAGATCCAGTATTTTTTGCTTTTCAATATCAACGCCGATTTCCATATTACTAATACCACAAAGAACATAATTTCCCGAATGTGAAATATTAAAAAATGCGTAAGGTAGATTTTTTACATATGGTTTACCATATGTATTATTGTCAAATTCGATAGCTGATGGGGCAATATTAAAATTTGTTGAAATTAAATATCTAGCTAATATGTCAGCTAATAAACCTCGCTTATAGTCATCTTTGAAATGGAATCGCTGAAGTTTGTTCTGTTTGTCTTTTGAAATGAACGCTGTGAGTTTTGAATGGTATTTATCGAAATGCGAATCTGTAATGGAAAGTAGAGCAAGTTTTATGATAATCAGTTACCCCCTTTTATGTTTAACCTCTAAATATTTGCTGCCTATATTCCTTTGGTGTTAACTCGGCATAGCGTTTAAATAGCTCTGAAAATCTACCTGCACTTTGATAACCTACTGTTCGAGCAATTTCGTTAATAGGGAGCCCTGTATGAGCTAGTAATTTCTCAGCTTGATGAACACGTTGTTTTTGAATATATTCGGTTATAGTACAATGATACACCTCTTTAAATAATTTTTTTAATTTTGTAGCACCCATACAAGAAACTTTTGTTAAATGATTTAACGTTAGTTGTAGCATGCTCAATTTGGTGAATACCTTCTTTAGAAATTTGTGAGCAATGACAAGTTTCATTAACAAGTACACGTTCCATTATAAGGGCTAATGCTTCATATACTTTCCCTTCATAAAAAAGTGCAGAGGTCAGATTAGCACCACGATAAGCTGCTATTTGTCGAAGTAGGATTATCATTTCTGGAAAAGTAGCTGTGGCTTTTAATGTTGTTAATGCTTGACGTGGATTCGCATAAGTCACTTTTTCCCATATGAAAAGAATTTGGAGCACAGTTGTATGCTAGGTTCATCTAAGATTTGGTTTAATAAAAAAATACTTTTAAAATGAGGGTATCTTAAAAAGTAGAGATACCCCGTTTTATATTCATAAAATATCTACTATTAAACCTGTAAAAGTTTTAAAATATCTTTCCCAATCTGCCCAGGGTTTGTCGCCAAAATAGGCGAGCGATAATTTGATAAAACAACGACGCCTGTTTGTTGTGTTTTATCAAACCCAAGATAACTAGAGAAAGCTTTCGTCGAACCGTTATGCCAAATGATATTGTCTTCAAGAAGCCATCCTAGCCCTATACCCATATGTTCCGAAAAGGTCTCAGTTGCTTGATGTGTTAATGTATACCCTAAATTTTCATCACTTAAATGTACTCTCATAAACTTTAAAAGATCATTGACAGTTGAACGGATTGCTCCTGCTGCCATAAAGTCATTCATTTGGAGCGGTGACTTTTTATGTCCAAGAACCGTGTAGCCTTGCAATACTGCCTCTGCTTGATCAGAAGGGATAGAAATAAATGTATTTGGCATATTTAAAGGATCTGTTAATCTTTGTTTAATAGCTGTTTCATAATCAGTGTGAAGTGTAGTGGCTAAAATATATCCTAAAAGCCCCATTCCTACATTAGAATATCTAAATTTAACTTTAGGCTCGTCTGTGTGTGTTTTAAAATAATGAATAGTCTCTTCCAGTGAATATTGGCAAAAAGGATCACGAGGTGTTTGTGCGTCAAAAAGATTGTAAATGTTCTTCAGCACACCTATTCCTGGTAGTCCAGAAGTATGATTTGCTAAACGTTTGAGTGTGACAGGGTGATTATCGGGAATTTCAGAAAAGTATTTGCCAATAGAGTCTTCTACATGGATTTTTCCTTCTTGCATCATTTCCCCTAAAATGGATGTAGTAAAAACTTTAGAAATCGACCCAACTTCATATATATAAGGCTTTTCTTTCAGCATAAAATTCGAGCCACCGAAAGTAAACGTAGCTTCTTGGTCTTGAGAAATGATACCGATAGATAAAGCAACATTTGGACGGGTTTTTATATAGGGATAAGCAATTTTAAATATGTCTTTTTTTAAATCGTGTAAATCCACAATAATTCCTCCATTAAGAACGCTTATTTTTTTCCTGCTCCTCTGAAATAATAAAACGTAATTTCAAAAGTATGTCTTTTAATTGTAGCAAGTCCTCTTTATTGAGCTTTGTATAATATTTATCTATAATAGCAAGCTCAATTTCCTCCTGTTTTTGAAAATAAAGATGTCCCCGTTCATCTAGTTCTATAATAACCTCTCTACGATCCTTTTTACTCATTGTTCTTTTTATATAATCTTCTTGCTCCAGCCTATTTACTAGTTGGCTAACGGCACTTGGGGATGTACCCATTAACTTGGCTAATTCATAAGTTTGAAGGGGACCTTTCGTCTGAAGAAGATTTAAAAATACTGCTTGTTTTGTCGTTAATGTTTCATCGAACAATGAGGAAAATTCTTCAGTTAACATTAAATTGGTTTCATATTCAACTTGATTGATTTCTTTAACAAGATGCACCAAATCCTTATCCATGTATTTTACCACCTAAATAATTAATATATATAAATTATAAATATGTATTAACAATAATGCAATGTTCTTACTA